>NZ_JBXWQJ010000007.1:0-260859 GCF_059612325.1 Ruegeria sp. CDSA021 | reverse complement strand
AATCACAACAACCAGTTGAGCCAGACCCTCTCTTAGATCAGGCGGCCATCTGTCCCAAAATCCCTGACGACGGACAGCAGCTATGGTTTTGCTGAGAGGCGCAAACTGCCCCTTCTTCTTGATGCTTTGAGAGAGCCCGCCGAAAGACATCTGTTCTCCAGGCAGGTTGACTTTTTCTGTGTCTCGGGCGATGAAGAAGTGCCGGACACACTATTCGACACTTCAGCAAAAGGCCTCCTAGGTTTGGCGATCAGGAGGTCTTTTCCTTTTTGAGAAAGGCTTACTACATGGTTTGCCCCTCCTCAGACGAATAACGATCAGGAAAGAGCTGTTGAGGAGTTGTGCCGAGGCGTTCAGCGATGGCTGTTTGAACTCGGTGCGATCGTCGACGCCCCTGGCAGACAACTGTTACCGTTGATTGCGAGATACCAAGACTTTTTGCGACTTCAGCCAGTGAACTGCCTACGGAGCGCAGTCTGAATTTCAAAAGCTCATGGTGCTGGAGATCGACATTCATAGCGCCTCGTCAAACTACTTTGATCGTGCTTTCATACGGAATGAATCAGCTGCGATTCTTTGCGTCAACGAACGAAGAGGATTTCGTCGAATTGTTTTCGTTTTACCCCCCGTTTTGGCGATTGAAATGATACTCCCGGTCGGATTCTCGTTTGTTTGTCGGAATGGAAAGGTACTCGCGCACGGAGTCAGGACACATTCTCAAATTGTGGTGCGTCGCGTTCCAGCTAAAGAAATTCGGTCGACGTATCTGA
Organism: Ruegeria sp. CDSA021; assembly: GCF_059612325.1. NCBI lineage: Bacteria > Pseudomonadati > Pseudomonadota > Alphaproteobacteria > Rhodobacterales > Roseobacteraceae > Ruegeria > Ruegeria sp. CDSA021. The sequence continues at coordinate 260,089 of NZ_JBXWQJ010000007.1, read as the reverse complement.
TCGATCCCCGTCTTGGGAGTTTTGCTGCTCGGTACTGTTTGAGTCTGAAGTCTGCGAGAAATGTCCTTGAAGCCCACGGCGTGGGTTTTCTGGCCCAGTTGAGAAGAGAATTTTCTGACGATGCCAGCTTGAATCAACTGGCGACCAGGCATGGGCCAAAACCGGAGACGCTATCAAATTGGATTGCAGATGCGGGCGAACCGATAAAGCGAGGCAACCATCGGCGCGGGATTGATATTGAGAATCTTGTGCGAGTGTTCCGGGAAACATCATCAGTAAATAGAGCGGCAGAAGAGGCTGGAGTTCACTGGAGTACGGCAGCAGATAGGCTGAAATCCGTTGGTGTAATGTAAGTTGAAAAGCTCCCTTCACCCTTGCAGACAAAGCCGGCTTTCCTCCAAGTAACCGTCCGTGGGGCAGATCGTGGCGAGTGCCCGAAATGAGTCCCACTTTGACCAATGCTGCGTGATGCCCCAATGACAGCAACGCGGACAAAGCCGCCATTGTACTCAATCGATTCAACGTCCGCACTAGAAACTCCAGATTGCTTCAATAGCCGTGGACTTAGGCATGAAGTTGAGCGTAAAACCGCGCTGATCGGCGTGTTTTCAATACAGTTGGCTCAGATTTTGGCTTTCGAAATCCTCAGTGAGGCCCACGCTCATGGGCGGTGTTGTTGTCCTGCTGTGGGCTTAGCTACCTAGCGAGTTTCGGTATACCAGCGCCTGAGAAATGCTGTTGTTAGCGGCCCATCCAACCGCCATCCACAACAAGAATTTCACCATTTACGTAGTCGGACGCTGGAGAACTCAGGAACACGGCCGGACCTGCAAAGTCGTCCGGTTTACCCCACCGACCCAATGGTATCCGTTCAAGAATAGCCTGCGAACGGGTCGGGTCGTCGCGCAAGGCCTTCGTATTGTCGGTCGCGACGTAGCCGGGCGCAATCGCATTGACGCTTATGCCTTTGCCCCCCCATTCATTGGCCAGCGCTTTTGTCAGTTGGCCGATCCCGCCTTTGGAGGCCGCATATCCTGGCACTGTGATCCCCCCCTGGAAAGTCAGAAGTGAAGCCGTGAAAACGATCTTTCCGCTGCCGCGCTTCAACATCGCGGCACCTATCTCACGCGCCAGAATGAACTGAGCGGAAAGGTTCACGTCGATGACTTCGTCCCAGTACTCATCCGAGTGCTCAGCGGCGGGGGCACGTTTGATCGTTCCAGCGTTGTTGACGAGAACATCTGGGACAATGCCGTCCTGAGACAACTGGGCCGCGAATTGAAGTACGGCTTCCCTGTCTCGGAAATCGCACTGATACGCTTTGAATGCGCGCCCAAATGCACGGACCGTCTTTTCCACCTCGCTGTTTTCCAGCTCCAGAGTTGCGCTGACGCCTACAATGTCGGCACCCGCCTCTGCCAAAGCTTCTGCCATGCTCCGACCGATCCCGCGCTTGCAGCCGGTGACGAGCGCTGTTTTTCCGCTCAAGTCAAACATCGGTAAACCTCTCATTGTCCGCCTCCGACCTTGATCAGGCTTTTCATCGCAACCGGGCTGCTGTCGAGCGCCTCGAATGCAGATTGGATATCCGTCAGCGGGCTGACATCGGTTATGATTGTCTCCGCATCCACCTCGCCATTCCTGATAAGTTCTATGGCTTTCTCGTAATCCTGGGGCTCGTAAACTCGGGCTCCAATCAACTTGAGTTCGCGCCAGAAAAACTGAAACATGTCCACCTTGGGAGGTGCCGCATGGATTGCCACCATCACGATACGCCCGCGGGTCGCGGCGACGGTCGTCATGGCATCTACGCCGGGCTGAGACCCGGATACTTCAAACACGACCTCCGCCCCTTTGCCACCCGTCTTTTCGTTGATCGCTGCGACCAGATCGCTTTTCAAAGGATTGACGGTATCGAAACCAAGCTGGTCCGCGATTCTCAGGCGGTTTTCGTTGACCTCTGAGATTGTGACGTTGCCTCCTGCTTCTCTGGCGACCATAGCGACCAGTACACCAATGGGTCCGCCACCGATGACTACAGCGTTTTCGCCGGGTGTTAACTGCGATAACCGCACGTCGTGACAGGCGACCGCCACCGGCTCGATCAGCGCGGCATGGTCCAGGCGTATATCTTCTGGTAGAACATGCAGGGTCTCGGCCGGAACGGACCAGTATTCCTGCATGGCCCCATCCGTGTCCAAGCCCAGAAATTGCAGGTTGTGACAAATGTGCGAATATCCTTCCGCGCAGGCCGGACAATTGCCGCAGGCTGCCAGGGGACGCACGACGACTTTCTGGCCCATGTCAAACTCGGACACACCTTCGCCAACCTCCGCCACAGTAGCCGACATTTCATGACCGACGATGCGGTTCAGCCCGACGCGTGCGTCCATATTTCCGTGGTAGACATGCATGTCGGTGCCGCAAATGCCGCAGTAGGCGATCTTTAAAAGAACTTCACCCGGTTTTGGTTGTGGCACTTCGGTTGTCTCGACGATGAATGTCTTGTCACCACGGTAGTAGGCCGCGGTTATCTTGTCTGGAGTCATGAGTGCATTTCCTCGTGCGCTTGGCGAAGCTTGTTCCAATCGAAGGTGACGCCGATCCCAGGATCGTCAGGAGCAACGGCCAAATGGTTTTCGACGTGAAGCGGGCGGGTGGTGTATTGGTCAATCGGGAAGGAATGTACTTCGATCCAGCCGGCGTTTTCCTGCGCGCTGACAAGGCTGACATGCAATTCCTGCATTCCATGCGAACAAATCGGCAGATTGTGGTCCCGGCTGAGTTTCGCGACTTGCAGCCAACCCGTTACACCGCCGCAATTGGACGCGTCCGGCTGTAGGTAACCCAGCGACGCATCTGCCACTGCGTATTCAAATTCGTGGATCGTGTGTAGGTTTTCACCCATGGCCAATGGAATGTTCGAGTTGGTCGCGATGCGCCCAAAGCCCTTGTAGTCGTCGGGGATAGTCGGCTCCTCGAACCAGGTCAGATTGTAAGGCTCAAAAGCACGCGCGGCGGTAATTGCCTGTTCCACACTCATGGAATAGTTGGCGTCAACCATGAACGTGATGTCCGGTCCAATCAGGTTCCGTACCGCTTCGACCCGAGCGACATCTTCCTCCAGTGTGGGCTGCCCGATTTTGATTTTTACGCCGTTGAAGCCTTGGTCCAAGTATTCCTGAATGGAGGCGAGCAATTTCGGAAGCGGGAAATTCAGGTCAATACCACCCGCATAGGCTCGGCATCTGTTGCTGTGACCGCCTGCAATCTGCCAGAGAGGTTTGCCCAGAGATTTGCACCGTAAATCCCACAACGCGATATCGACGGCGGAAATTGCAAAGGATGCTATGCCGCCTCGGGCAACGTAGTGAACATGCCACTGCATCGCATCGTACAACGATTCTACATTGTCGGCCTCTTCCCCGGTCAGGAAGGATGCCAGATCATGTTCGATCATTGCGGCGATGGATCGCCCGCCCTTGCCACCGGTATAGGTATAGCCGGTGCCTTCGCTGCCATCTTCAAGCCGGACTGTCGCAGTGACCAATTCGAAATGCGTATGATCTCCGTGTTTCGCATCCGTCAGTACCTCCGCAAGGGGGACATCAAACAGGTTCACGGAAACGCTTGCGATTTTTCCCATGTCAAACCGTTCCTTCCTTGGATGATGACGCCACGCGGCTTTGGAAGACAATCACGACAAACAGGAAGGCGCCGCGGATCACCATCTGCCAGTATGCGCTCAGGCTGATGACACCTCGGCCGTTCTCGAAGTTCAGGATGTTGAAAACCAGACCCAGCAACAGTGCACCTGCGACGGTTGCCGGGACAGATCCCAGGCCACCGGTCAGCAATGTGCCGCCAACAACAACAGATGCGATCGCAGACAATTCCCACCCGACACCTTCTAGAGGCTGACCTGCGCCAAATCCGGAGGCCAGAAAGACACCAGCCAGACCCGCGCAACCGCCGCTCAGCGTGTAGACAAAGATCTTCGCTTTTGTGACGCTCAAGCCCATCATGATGCTGGCATCCTCACCGCCACCGACGGCAAGAACTGTGCGCCCCAGTGACGTCTTCTCCAGAACAATCCACAGCGCGACGACCAGTACAAAGGTGATCACAATGGTCCAGGGCAGAACACCGAACGCCTTTTCGAGGCCCATTTTGGTAAAGTTCGATTCCCAGTCGATCGAAATCGTCTGTGCACCCGAGATCACCAAAGCGCCGCCTTTGGCACCCAGCATCGTGGCGAGCGTGGCGATAAAAGGTGGAATGCGCATTGCGACAACGAAAAACGCGTTCAGCCCCCCAATTGCCAGACCAGCGGCCACCGCGCCGGGCAAAGCGATCTGGATTCCGTAGGGTGATAAATAAGCTGCAACAACCGAGGTGAACGCCGCAACAGAGCCTACCGACAGATCGATGCCACCCGTCAGGATCACAAAGCACATCCCGACAGAGATCACGATGAACATCGCATTATAGTTTAAGAAGGAGGAGATATTGTAGGCTCCACCAAAGTTTTCGTAGCGCAGCAATCCGAACAGGATCAGGATGACAAGCGCGATCCAAACGCCGATGCTGTGTGTACTGCCTTGCAGATAGCGGCGCAGGTCAAATGCAGATGTATCAAGCATCGGTTTACTCCTTGCGCGCTTGCTGAAGGTATACTGCTGTCACGATGATCCCGGCTTTGGCGATCAACGCGACTTCATCCGCGACCCCGTTGGCCAATAGCGTGTATTTGACGAGCTGTATGATCACGGCACCCAGTATGGCGCCGAATATGGGCGCTTTACCGCCCTGCAACAAAGCACCACCCACAACGGCTGCTGCGATTGCGTCCAGTTCCATCAGGTTGCCAATCCGTGCCGCGTCCGAAGCGGAGTTTATTGCGACAACGATCAGGCCTGCCATGCCGGAAAGTCCGGCGCAGATCACGTAGGCCCCGATCTTGACCCGTTTGACAGGAACGCCGGACAATCGCGCGGCCTTCTCGTTTCCGCCCACTGCCAAGAGCTGACGGCCAAATACCGTCTGGTTCACGACCCACCACACCACGACTGCGATCAAAAGGACCAGATAACCCTGAAACGGAAACCCAAGGATCTTGCCTGTACCCAGATAACTGAATTCCGGGTTAGTGAATGTCTGGAGATTTCCGTTGGTAAGAACCAATGCGATTCCACGACCGGAGATAAAGAAAATCAACGTCGCGACAATGGGTTGTACATTGAGGTAACTCACCATGAACCCGTTGAATGCACCACAAAGCAATGCCACCAACACAGGCACAACAATAGACAGAACCAGCCCTATTTGGGGGTTCGCTTCGGCAAACGGTGACGTGAAGATCAGGGGTGCCATCGCCCCTGCCAACGCCATGACCGCACCAACGCTCAGGTCAATGCCGCCAGTGGCAATCACCAGTGTCATCCCGACAGCCACAATCGCAATTGTTGCTACCTGACTGATATTCACGAACAGGGTTTGAGGGTTCAGGAAGTTTGGTGTCACTATAACGTTGAAAGCCAGGATCACGATCAGTGCGATCACTCCCCCGTTGTTGCTGACCCAGCTCCAGTCGAACTGAAGTCGCGTTCCTGAGGTTCCGCTGGTGTTCAAGGTTTGTTTGTTCTCTGGGGTCATGCTGCACCCCTTTCATAATGGTGGGCGATGGCAGCGATCAGCCTTTCCTCGGTTACCCCGGGGTTTTCCAGTTCCGTGACGGAATGGCCGTCCTGCAGCACGACGATCCGGTCCGCCCCTTCCACCAGTTCCTCGAATTCTGAGCTGATCAGAAGAACGCCAAGACCTTTTTCAACATAGTCTCGGATGATCGACTGGATTTCGAATTTGGCGCCGACATCGACCCCGCGGGTCGGTTCATCGAGAATCAGCAGTCTTGGATCGAGCGCCAGCCATCGCGCAAGCAAGACCTTTTGCTGATTGCCGCCCGACAATTCACGGATCGGCTGTTCCATGCTTGCGGTTTTGATACCCAGGGAACATATGAAAGACCCCACCAGCTCCTGCTCTCGCTTGCGATCCACCCCGCCGAATTTCCGAAGCCGGGGCAGCAGGGCGAGAGTCATGTTTTCGCGCACAGACATATGCGGAATGATCCCTTCGCGTTTGCGATCCTCGGTTAAAAAGCCGATACCGGCTTCGATCGCATGTGCCGGATTGCTGATGCGATCCGGGCCGTCGCGATGGGTGATTTTACCTTTTCTTAAGGCATCCAGCCCGAACAGTGCCCGTGCAACTTCAGTTCGGCCAGCTCCAAGCAGGCCGCCCAAACCGACGATCTCGCCTTTGCGCACCGATACCGTGACGTCTTTCAATCCGTGGCCGGTGGATATCTCGTCAGCCTCCAGCAAAACCTCACCAGGCTGATTTCGCTTTTCACCGCCCAGACCGGTCATACCTGCCGCTTCGATTTCTTCCGGGTCGCGACCCAGCATTTCCGAAATCAACCCTAATTTGGTTGTCTCGGAGACCACATGCTGACCAACTGTCTGACCGTCCCGCATGATCGTCACCCGATCACAGATCTGGTAGAGCTCATCCAGAAAATGCGAGATGTACAGGATTGCAACGCCTTGCTTTTTCAGTTCACGCACGACCCCGAAAAGGATATCTATTTCCTGATCGTCCAGGGACGATGTGGCTTCGTCCATGATCACAACCTGCGCTTTCATCGAAGCGGCACGGGCAATCGCAACAAGCTGCTGTATCGCGGTGGAATAGGTTCCAAGTTGCGCGCGAACATCGATGTCCACGCCGAACCGTTTCAAAGTCTTTTCGGCCTGCAGGTGCGCGCGTTGCCAATCGATTAGCCCGAGTTTCGTGCGTGGCTCGTACCCCATCATCACGTTTTCCGTCACGCTGCGCAGGGGTACGAGGCTCAGCTCCTGATAAATCGTTGCAATCCCTGCATCCTGTGCTTCACGGGGAGTGCTGATTCCGGTTTCAGAGCCGTTGATTTTAACACTTCCGGAATCCTTGCGGTAAACACCTGTGAGTATCTTGATAAGGGTGGATTTTCCGGCGCCGTTCTGGCCAATAACCGCATGAACTTCACCGGGCTTCAAATGAAGCTGGGCATCCTGCAAGGCTACCACACCGGCGAACGCCTTACAGATACCGCTCATTTCGATCAAATCGGTCATTTGCGTGATCTCTTGCGATGAGAGGCATCAAAGGGGACGGCATACCGCCCCCTCCGACACAGGGAGTGGTTAATAGGCTTCGTCGATATGATCGGCGGCGTTGTCCTTGGTGAAGATCCGATCTTCGACCTTGATCCAGCCGGGAATTTCTTCCCCGGCCGCGTACCGTTTCATAACGTCACAAGCGAGCGGACCGAAGAAAGGTGAGCTTTCAACAGTGACACCCATCTTGCCGTCAATAATGGCCTGCAGGGCATCGCGTGTGCCGTCGATCGACACGATGATTACATCTTCCCCCGGTTTACGACCCGCAAGCTCCAGTGCTTGAATAGCGCCAATCGCCATTTCATCGTTATGGGCGTAGACAACATTCACGTCCGGATGCGCCTGTAGCAGTGTTTCCATCACCTGACGCCCCAGATCGCGGGCAAAGTCGCCGGTTTGGGAAGCGACGATTTCAAACCGGTCATCCGTCGCGATCTGATCGTCAAAACCTTTTTTCCGGTCATTTGCCGGTGAAGATCCGGTCGTCCCTTCAAGCTCGACAATAACGCCTTTTTCACCGCTAAAATTTGCTATCAGCCAGTCTGCGGCGCGTTGGCCCTGCTCAATAAAATCAGACCCAAGGAATGATACGTAGTGGTCGCCCGCCTGCGCAACGCTTGGATCAACCGAGCGGTCTACCAGAAAGGTCGGAATTCCGGCGGCTTTTGCCTTCATGACGGCAGGGATGAGTGGTTTTTCTTCGCGTGGGGGAAGGAACAAAACGTCGATACCCTGCGCGATCATTGAATCCACATCCGCAACCTGTTTGGCGGCAGACCCGGCGGCGTCGGTCGCTATCAAATCCCAGCCGCAGGTTTCGGCTGTATCGTGGAAGGATTTGGTTTGCGCGATGCGCCATGGATTGTTGGACTCCATTTGTGGGAAGCCCACACGATACGTGTCTTTGGCCTCCAGCGGCGGTGTCTCGGCGATGGCCAGTCCGGCCCCCAGGCCGACGCTGAGAGCAATTGCTGATCCAAGCATGTTACGACGTTTCATTACATCTCCTCCAAGTTTAACGCGGCCGCATCCTCCAAGCCGCTGAATTACCGGGATCACCCCCAGTTTAGATAAAGGCTCTGCTTTCGCAGGTACCCGTCGAAACCGTATTTCCCATCTTCTCCGCCCAAGCCGGACTGACCCCAACCGTTGTGGAACGCGTGCACCTGTTCACCATTGGCCCGATTGACGTAAATCTCGCCAAACTTCAGCGCTTTAGGGGTTTGCATGATGCGGCGATGATTTGCTGTGAAGACATAGGCGGACAATCCGAATGCGGTGTCATTTGCCATCGCCAATGCCTGATCAAAACCGTCCACTCGAATGGCAGGCACCACTGGCCCGAATACTTCGTTTTTAACCACGGCTGTGTTGTTGTCTTTGACTTCCAAAACCGTTGGGGCCATCCAATGACCTTTCGAGTGGGGGCCTTGGTTCAGTGGGCCGCCTTCCAGAAGCACTTCGGCACCAGCCTCGATCGACGCCCGGACCAGTGAAGCCACCTTGTCGACCTCTGGTCCACTGACCTTTGGGCCCATGTCCGGGTTGTCCATAGGGTCGCCGATCGTCATGGCTGCGGCTTTTGAAACAAATTTCTCGAGGAACTCATCGGCGATTGAACGATGCAGGTACATCCGCTCATTGCAAGTACAGATCTGACCGCAATTCGTGAATCGCGAAACCATCGCCGCTTCAACGGCCCGGTCTATGTCGGCGTCTTCCAGTACGATGAAGGGCGCTTTTCCCCCGAGCTCCAGGCGCAAGACTTTCATCCCGTCGGCGCCGGCCCGAAATATCTCGCGTCCAGCCCGGTTGCTGCCGGTCATAGTCACCATAGACGTGAGTGGGTGCTGCACAAGGGCTTGACCCGCCACAGGGCCTCGGCCCGTAATCACATTGAACAGTCCGGTCGGCACCCCCGCTTGCTGCGCAAGTGCAGCGATAAACAAACCGGAAAGCGGTGTGATCTCGTGCGAAAGCAGAACAAAACCGTTCCCGGCGACCAGGGCGGGGCCAAGCTTGCGGGTGACAAGAGCAGACGGGTAATTCCAGGCGGTCAACCCGACGACCACGCCGTAGGGGTGGCGTCGAATGAAAATCTCTTCATCGGGGTTGTCCGAGACAAGAATATCCCCCTCGATGCGCCGCGCATTATCGGCAGCGTTAAACAAGAACTCAGCCGAGGCGGTGACTTCACCCAGCGCCTGATTGAAGGGTTTGCCCTGTTCCATCGTGATGATCCGAGCCAGATCATCGGTCCGTTTCAAAACGAGTTCGCCAAGCCGCCGAACAATTCGCCCGCGCTGCACAGCCGGGACCATTTCCCAGTCAGATTGCGCTTTATGCGCCGCTTCCAACGCTCGCGCCACATCATCTTCCGATCCAAGCGGTACCGTGGCGAAAACTTGCTCGTTCGCTGGATTTTCCACTTCGACCCGATCACCGGCCGCGTCGTCGACCCACGCGCCATCGATGAGCATATGCGCTTTGAGGATCTTTCCGGACTGGATATCAAAATCTAACACGATTCACCTTTGGTCGTACCAAACATATTTCTAACTCACCTAGATTCGCGCTTAGGTCAAGAGAAAACGTGAAAAATGTGCCATATTTGATATTTTGGGCTCTCCCTTGAAAGTTTTGGTACGATCATATATGCCTGAGGTGCCGCTGCTCCGAAAGCCTTCCAACGAGAATGGTTTTTAGGCTGCCGGAGGCGCATGTCCTGCATGCATCACTAAACAGGCGTTGTTCTATGGGAGGAGCAGTATGGCCGTCGAATACGACTATATCGTTGCGGGAGGAGGGGCCGCCGGCTGCGTGGTCGCCGCTCGGTTGGCCAAGGACGGGAAAAACCGGGTTCTTCTTCTTGAGGCGGGGCATTCCAACAAACACCCGCTTTTGGACATGCCGCCGGGTATTTTCAAAATGATTAACGGCACGAAATTCATGCGCTATCACAAGACTGTAGAACAGGAGCATCTGGGAGGGCGCGTCCACGACATCCCCCAAGGGCATGTGCTTGGTGGAGGTTCGTCTGTGAATGCGCAGGTTTACATGCGCGGGCGCCCATCAGATTACGACGCGTGGCAGGACATTTTGCACGGCAGCAATGACGGCGTCGACTGGAGTTGGAATGCGGTTCTACCGCATTTTCGCGGCATGGAAGACAACAATCGTCTGTACAATGATCTCCACGGCACAGGTGGACCGCTGTTGGTGTCCGACCCGGGTCATATCGATGATCTGTCCCGGCTGTTCGTGCAGGCCGTTCAGGGCCTGGGCGAACCGATTTCACCGGATTTCAACGGGGAGCGGCAGCGCGGTGTGGGATTCTATCAATTCATGAACCGAAACGGTCGACGGTCATCATCAGCGTATGCATTTATTGAGCCTCTGAAGAATGACCCAAACCTGACCGTGCGTTTGCAGTCCGAAGTTCTGAGCGTCGTTATTGAGAACGGCAAAGCCGTCGGTGTTCGGTTTGCTGATCGGAGGGGCAATGTTTACACGGCAAGGTGCAGCGGAGAAGTGATACTTTCTGCAGGCTCCCTGGTAACGCCGAAAATCCTGATGCTGTCGGGGATAGGCCCGGCCGAACATCTTCGGGAATTCGATGTCCCATGCGCGGTGGATTTGCCCGGTGTCGGTGAAAATCTGGTGGATCACCCTGAAGTTCCCATCACTGCACGCGTCAAGGGGAAAGGCGGGTACTACCGACAGGGTGAAGGCTGGCGCATGATCCGGAATGGCCTTCAGTTCAAGCTCTTTGGAAGTGGTCCGATCACAAGCGCTGGTGTTGAAGCAGGTGCTTTCGTCAATCCTCAGGACCCGGAGGCAGAGCCAACGATTCAGGCCTTTTGCGTTCCGATCGTCTATGTCGACCGCGATACCCGTCATTTGGTCGAGGATGGCTATGGGCTGACGGTCACAACAGTTGTAATCAAACCCAGGTCCCGAGGGACCGTCAAGCTGTCGTCGTCCGATCCCAAGGCCATGCCCAGCGTGTCGCCGAACCTTTTGAAGGACGAGGAGGATATGGACCAGATGGTTAAGGGCCAACGGTTCTTTCTCGAGGCATTCAACGCGCCACCTCTTGCCGACCGGATCGACAAAGTCATGTTGCCACAGCCTGAGGTGCGCTCAGACCAAGACCTGCGCGCGTATTGCCGACGTTTTGTCAAAACAAACTACCATCCGGCAGGTACCGCGAAAATGGGTGCTGACAACGACCCACTGGCGGTTCTTGATCCGCGAATGCGCGTGAGAGGCGTTGAAAATCTTCGGGTTTGCGACCTGTCTGCGATGCCGGATATCAATGCCGGAAACACTCAGGCGCCTGCCATGATGATGGGGGATCGTTGTGCTGACCTGATCCTTGGGCGCTTGTAATACTTAATCTGCATGAGGCAACGGTCTGTGTGGTCCCTGCTACCGAAAGGAAATCTTTGTGCGAAACCAAGCTGAAAATGGAAGGGCCGCGGACAATGTCGTCGCAATCCTTGCTCAGAGAATCCAGACCGGTGAGCTTGGAGATGGCCAGCCACTACCACCCGAGCGCGACATGATGGAGGAATTCGGGATCAGTCGAACAGTCGTTCGCGAAGCAGTTGTCGCATTGTCGAACAAAGGATTGATTGAAGCGCGCCCGAGGCACCGCCCGCTGGTTCGAAAACCGGGATACGACAGTGCTTTCAGCGCGATCGAAAGCATCGTCACGCATCTGTTGCACCAGCCCGGAGGCGTTAGAAATCTGTTTGACACACGCATCTTGCTTGAGGCAGCGCTGGTTCGGGAAGCCGCCAAAACAGCGGACAAACATGATATATCCGCATTGAAACAGGCGCTGGAAGCAAACGAGGCGTCTATAGATAACAGCGAAATGTTTTACGAAACCGATATTGGGTTTCACCGGATCCTGTATGAAATTCCTCGGAATCCGGTGCTGCCAGCGGTCAACCGGGCCTACACAACGTGGCTAGCGCCCCATTGGATGCAAATGCCACGACTCCCGGACCGAAACCAAAAGAACTTTAAGGCCCATAAGGAAATATTTGACGCAGTTCTTATGCGCGACCCAGACGCAGCTGAGGATGCGCTCAAGCGCCACCTCGAAAATGCCTGGGATCAGGTGCGACAAACATTCGGAGAGATTTAGGTGGCAAGAAATAAGCGCCCGATTCAGAAGATCTGCTGCATCGGCGAAGTGATGATCGAGATTGTGTCGGATGATGGTGTCAACGCAAAGCTGGGCGTTGCCGGTGACACATTCAATACCGCCGTTTACCTGAGCCGGATTTTAGCCGACACCGATGTGTCTGTTGCGTACTGTACGGCGTTGGGTTCGGATCCCTATTCGCAGATCATTATGAAATCGATTTCCGCACACGGAATTGGCACATCCAGCATTGAAATTCGCGACGACAAAAATCCAGGTCTCTATGCCATAGATACGGACGAAAACGGCGAGCGCAGCTTTACTTACTGGCGTTCCGACTCCGCTGCTCGCACGCTTTTTCAAGCCCCGTGCTCAGTTCCATTGGAAGAATTGACCGGCTACGATTTACTGTATTTGTCCGGTATTTCATTAGCAATTCTCACGCCTGAGGTGAGAAGAAACCTGCTTCATTTTGTAAGCGGCTTCTGCAAAGGAGGGGGTACTGTTGCCTTCGATAGTAATTACCGGCCACGTCTGTGGGAGAGCACAAAAGCGGCTAGGGAATTAAATCGTGAAATGTGGCGGCTGACCGATATCGCGCTGCCTTCACTGGACGATGAGATTGAGCTTTTTGGCGATCGAAACGAAACAGATGTTTTGCGCCGTTTAGGCAGTCTTGGTGTGGAATTTGGCGCACTGAAACGGGGAGCTCTTGGTCCAATCAATCTCACTACTTGTCAGAAAGCCCAAGGTTTGCCCACCGTAGCAGAAGTCGTTGATAGCACAGCCGCAGGGGACAGTTTCAATGCTGGTTTCCTCGCAGCACATGTCAAGAGTAAGGACGTTCGCGAATGTCTGAAAGCTGGTCACAACCTGGCAGCAGAAGTGATCAAATGGAATGGGGCAATCACTCCAATACAGTGCATTTGAAAAAATGTAGGCGCCTTCTGGCGCAAACCAAAGCCCCCGAGAAACTAGGAACTGGAGTGCTGTTCGAGGCTTCGGATGCTGACCTGAGGCTGGTACTAGATCGGCAAATAGCGTGCCAAAGTGGTTTGCATAGCGAATCGTGGTCAGTAGGATCGAACAGCACGTCTGCGTGGACATAACTGGGAACTTACTGTGCCGCCGCAGATCGGAAGTTTTTTCAGAATAATCCTACGGACGAACAAAACGGACCTTGGAGCGTTGCGCAGCATTAGTCATTTTGGGCTCATTTCGGAGCTCGGTGCTGTTGCAGCAGAAGCCCTTGCCCCGCTGCCAGCTGATCACGCAGACGGCCCATAAGAGACATTCGGTACTCTGCTTGCATTCTGCGGTCGCAGCCCGCATTCCGGTCATTCGCTGCGCGTGCAAGATTTGGCGCTGAACGAATTCACCATTCGCGGACAAAACTGCCATTAGCTTTATTTACCTGAATGACCCCTTAAAGCCCCGCCGCAGACATTCATATTTCTGTAGATCGTGCGGAAAGTGAATCCTCAGGCTGTTTTGGCGGCTTTAACGCTAGCCGCGCGCACTAACAGCGTCGCGCTTGCCACGTTGATGGCCAGCGCAGTGTTATACAGCGTGGCCAGTCGTAGCAGCGACTTCACATCGACATCGTGAGGCAGCGCGGAAAGCGGGTCGATGAAAAAGATCAGCGCATCAAGGCGCCCTTCAGCGATCATCGCGCCGATTTGCGCATCACCTCCGAGAGGGCCACTTTTCAGACAGGTGATCTGTAACCCGACTTCAGTGGCGATACGCCCCCCGGTCGTGCCGGTGCCGAACAATTCCATCTCTGCCAGTTCGGACTTATGCGCATTCGCCCATTCGATCATCTGATCTTTCATCTTGTCATGCGCAACCAGCGCCATCGAGTGGATCATGGGCGCAGATCTAACGTCTTGCGGCATCGCTCAATCGGCCTCCGTCGGATTGTCCGCAGCCCAGCTCCAAGCCAGCGGTGATTTGCGTTTCAGGGCACCGCTTAAATGTTGGCGCATCCGGTAAGAGGCATCTGCAACGTTGCCGCGCTCTAAAAGAGACAAGATCTCGAGATGTTCAGAGCATTGCTCGATAAGGCGTTCGCGGTTGACTTCAGCCCGGTACTCCATCAAGCGGCGCATCCGGTTGGCTCTCTGTAGTGACATCAGGAAAAATGGGTTGCCCGAGAGTTTGATCAGTTCTTCATGAAACAGCGAACCGTTCTTGAGCAAGGACTCGTCCGGAGCTGATTTCACGTCCATGTTCAACATGCCTTCCTGAATACGCCGCTGTTCATCCAAGACTTTGTGATCAAGCTCGAAAGTGGGTTCGAGCATGGCGGCGGGTTCGATCGCCATTCGAAATCTATAGATCTGATCGAAAGCCTCTGGGGTCTTGGCAACCGGCAAAAAACGCCAACCGTATCCCTCTTTGCGTTCTGCCCATCCTTCTCGGGATGCCCTGGCCAATAGGTCGTGAGCCTTGGTTTTAGTCCAGCCATATCGCTGACGCAAAAACTGTTCAGTAACGTCCTCGGGGATCTGGTTGGTCAGCCAGTCGTTGGCGAGGGTTTGATAGTCCTCATTTCCCTCGGGCATCGCTTTTGCCAGGGTAGAATTTATCTTTGATGGGATTTTGTCTGCAACAAAATATCCGCGGTTTGGTTGCCGGACGAGTACCTTCTGGTTTTCAAGGCTAACCAAAGCTTCGCGTACCGGAGTACGCGAAACGCCGTATCTGTCGGCAACCTGCTGGGCGCTGACATGCTCTCCGGCACTTAGGGAGCCGGACACTATGTCATGTAGTAGCCGGTTGGAGATCTTCCTCGAAAGCTCGCTTGTTCTTCCCGACATCCTAATCACCGATGGGTTGATTTGGGGGCATCCCAGATTGCATTTGCCTTTCCAGAACGCCCCAGTTTTCTGGCTTTATGAGTTATAAAAACCAAAAAATTGGATTTAGGTCTACACCTTTCTGCAACTGTCACGTGCCCATGATTGGTTTTTTGCCAGTCCGGTAGAACAAAAGCCAAGCTCCGGTGACGCCGGGTAGAAAAATAAGTTGTTATTAATCAATGCTTTTGCAGCGATGCGGCAACAGTACGGCTAATATGCAGCAATGTGACTTTGGATTTTTGACCGCGTAAAAGCAAATTTAAATTGGCTTTTTGCAATCAAATATGCAATTCCTGTTACTGGCGCGAGATTCGCGCTACCGAACATCAAAAAATGGGAGGACCACCTCGTGTTCATGAAACTTACTCGTGCAAGCGCCTTCGCTACCGTTGCCCTGCTGGCCGGTGTGGGTACTGCATCCGCTGAATTCAAAGCTGAAAGCCCGCAGTGCATCGCCCCGTCCAACCCGGGTGGTGGCTGGGACTTCATCTGCCGTACAACCGCCAAACACCTTTTTGATCTGGGTGTCATCGAAGATTCGATGCAAGTCACCAACATGTCGGGCGGCGGCGGCGGTGTTGCCTTTGCCCACGTCACCAAAGAGCGTAACGAAGACAACAACCTGATCGTTGCAGCGTCTATGTCGACCAGCGCGCGTATAGCGCAGGGCATCTATGAGGACGCGACGCAGGATGACGTACACTTCCTGGCGACCTTCGGTGCGGAATATGGCGCCATCGCTGTTCGCGCAGACTCGCCCTTCCAGACGCTAAAAGACATGATGGACGCGATCTTGGAAGATCCGCGTTCGGTCGGTATCGCTGGTGGCTCGTCGGTTGGCAGCTTCGACCACATCAAGCCCATGCTGGTGGCACGCGAAGCAGGAATGGAAGACGTCACGCAGCTGAAATACGTCTCGTTTGACGGTGGCGGCGAAGCGATGACAGGTCTGCTTTCGGGTGCGACCGAAGCGCTGTCAGGTGACTTCTCGGAAATGCTGGGTTTCTTGGAGTCGGGTGACATCCGCATCATCGGCATCATGGCGCCCGAGCGTCTGGCCAACTACCCGGACATCCCCACCGCAAAAGAGCTGGGCTATGACGTGGTTGGTGCGAACTGGCGCGGTCTTTACATGCCCGCTGGTGCCTCGGACGAAGCGAAAGAGTTTTGGTCGAACGCCATTAAGACCATGGTTGCCGACCCGGGCTTCCAGGCAACCCTTGAAGAAGCTGCAATCGCACCCTTCAACAACTTCGGCGACGATATGCACAACTTCGTGGCGGGCAGCATCTCTGATGTGACCAAGCTGTCGAAAGAGATTGGCATTATCCAATAACGCGACTTCGGGCTGGCCGCATGAACCGGCCAGCCCACTGCACATCAAATGAAAGGGAGGAGAAAATGAGTGACCGCATCTTTGGCGGCTTTGGGTTGGCGCTCGCCATCTTCTATATTTGGGCCGCGTCAACGATCAAAGACAGCTTCATGGTCGATGTGGTTGGTCCACGTGCATTCCCCTACATCGTAGGCTCCATCGTCGCGCTTTGTTCGCTCTACTTCATCTTGCGCCCCGACGACGAACCGGAATGGCCGCATATGCGCGAATTTGCCGAAATCGTCTTCGCGGCAGCTGTCATGTTTGCATACAGCTGGGCGCTTCCCGAAATCGGCTTCCTGATTTCGACTGTATTCGCAACGGCCTACTTGACGTGGCGCCTGGGGACACAACCCCTTTGGTCCCTCGTAACGGGGGTCTGTACCTCGGTTGGTATCTACGTCGTTTTCCACCTGATCCTCGGCCTTGCTTTGGCCAAAGGTCCACTTGGTTTCTGAGGAGCGATACCTATGGAAATTCTGTCTCTTCTTGCAGATGGCTTTGCCATCGCACTCACCCCGCAGAACCTGTTGCTGGCGGTCATCGGCTGCTTTCTGGGAACGTTGATGGGTGCACTTCCGGGTCTTGGCCCAGCCAATGGTGTAGCGATCCTGATCCCCATTGCCTTCTCGTTGGGTCTGGGCCCGACCGCATCTCTGATCCTGCTGGTCAGTGTCTATTACGGTGCCATGTATGGGGGACGGATCAGCTCGATCCTACTGAATATTCCCGGCGACGAACCGGCGATGATGACTTGTCTGGACGGCTATCCGATGGCCCAGCAGGGCAAGGCAGGCGAGGCCCTGTCGCTGTCTGGGGTTGCCTCGTTCGTAGGTGCCTTCGTGGCCACCTGTGGTCTGGTCGTTCTGGCCCCGCAGTTGGTGAAAATAGCCCTTCTATTTGGACCGGCCGAGTATTTCGTACTGTTCACGGTGGCCTTTGCAACCCTTGGCGGCATCTCGTCCACTAACCAGGCAAAATCGGCATTTGCGGCAGCGCTGGGACTGGGCATTGCCATGATTGGCAGCGACAGCCAGACGGGCTCGCAGCGTTTCACCTTCGACCACGTACACCTTTATGACGGCATCGACTTCCTGATTGCGATCGTCGGCTTGTTCGCACTGAGCGAGGTGTTCATCTTCCTCGAGCATCACCGCGGTGGCGCAGTCGGCTCAGCCGGGGCAACCAAAATTGGCCGGATCATGCCCGACTTCAAGATGATCAAGCGCTGCCTTCCCTCGATGGCGCGCGGCACGGGTCTTGGCTTCTTCTCGGGCGTTCTGCCCGGTGCGGGCGCGTCGCTGGGCTCGTTCCTGGCTTACTCGCTGGAAAAGCAAGCGGTTGACCGTGATGGCAAGACCTTCGGCAAAGGTGACCCGCGCGGCGTCGCGGCACCGGAAGCGGGCAACAACGCGGCCTCGGGTGGCGCACTGGTGCCGATGCTGGCGCTGGGTGTTCCCGGTTCGGGGACAACGGCGGTTCTGTTGGCAGTGCTGCTGCAGCTGAACATCACGCCTGGTCCGCTGCTGTTTTCGAAAAGCCCGGACATCGTGTGGGGCCTGATCGCCTCGCTGTTCCTTGCGAACTTCATCCTACTGGCCATGAACATCCCGCTGGTAGGCATCTTCACCCGTGTGCTTATGGTCCCGACCCGGATCCTGATGCCGATCGTCGCGATGATTTCCTTCGTAGGCATCTATTCGATCACCGGCTCGACCTTTGACGTGATGCTGATGGTGGGCTTTGGGATTGCTGGCTGGGTTCTGCGCAAACTCGACGTGTCTCTGGTGCCCGTGATCCTTGGCATTCTCCTAGGCAACCAGATGGAAGTGAACCTGCGCCGCGCCATGACGATCTCGGATGGCGACTGGTTCATCCTCGTCGGCAGTCCCCTGGCCATCATCCTGTGGCTTGTCGCAATCGCCGGCTTCGTGCTGCCCATGCTGATGGGGCGTCGCATGAAGAAGCGGATGGAAGCCGCACGCGATCAAGAAGAATTCGTCGGCGACTGAGCCGACACCCTCAACGAACTTGGCCAAATGGCCGATCATAGGAGACTAGTATGCGTATCATGACACTGCCCTGCGATGGTATCGGGCCGGAAATCATGGCGGCGACCCTGGAAGTTGTCGAAGCTGCGAACAAACGCTTTGATCTGGGACTGACCTTCCATGAAGAAGAGAGCGGTTTCACCAGCTTAAAGAACCACGGCATCACCCTGCGGGAAGAGGTTCTGGATCGCGCCCGCACCGAATTTGACGGTGTGATCCTAGGCACTCAGTCACACATGGATTATCCCCCGGTTGTCGAAGGTGGACGCAACGTGTCGGCTGGCTTCCGCATCGGGCTGGACCTCTATGCAAACGTACGTCCCGCACGTACCCGCAGCTTCATCCCGAACAAAGCGCCAGGCATGGATTTGGTGATCATGCGTGAAGCCACCGAGGGCTTCTACCCTGACAGAAACATGTACAAGGGCGTGGGCGAGATGATGCCCGACCCCGACATGGCGCTGTCGGTACGCAAGATCACCCGCCACGGCTCGATGCGGATTTGTCGCGAAGCCTTCAAGTTGGCAATGCAACGCAACAAGAAGGTTGCGGCGATCCACAAGGCAAACTCGTTCCTGATGACCGACGGACTGTTCCTGGAATGCTTCCGCGAAGTGGCCAAGGACTTCCCCGAAGTTGAAACCGAAGAGCTGATCGTCGATGCTTTCGCCGCACTTCTTGTGCGCAAACCCGAAGCTTACGACGTGGTGGTAGCTACCAACTTTTACGGGGACATCCTGTCGGATCTAGCGTCGGAATTGTCTGGGTCATTGGGTCTGGCAGGGTCGATCAACGCCAACGCTGAAACCGGTCTGTGCTGCGCTCAGGCGCAACATGGATCGGCGCCGGATATTCAGGGGCAGAACGTCGCCAACCCGACCTCGTTGATCCTATCAGCGGCCATGATGCTGACCTGGCTGGGCGAACAGCGTGGCATCCAGAAGTTGATGGATGCCGGTCAAGCCATTGCCGACGCCGTGGACGCAGTGATCGACGTCTCGGAAAACCGCACCCGTGACTTGGGTGGATCCGTGAACTGTGACGCCTTTGGCTCCCTCGTCGCAGAAGCCGTAGCGCGCGAAAGCGTTGCAGCTTGAGGATACTCCTTGCGGGCAACTCTTGCCCGCAGCTTTTCGGCGGCACTGCCTCTCTCCCTGTGGTGTCGCCGAATATTTCAGGACGCAAAAAAGATGAAAGACCGACCGCGCATAGCGCTTATTCATGCAACCAAAGTGGCGATTGATCCGATCGAGGATGCTGCAGAGAAGCTTTGGCCGGAAGCCGAGATGATCTCGATATTGGAAGAGGGTCTTTCGGTGGATCGTGCGAAATCGGCGGAACTTTCCGCTGACCTTCTGCGCCGGATAATCGACCTTTCCCGCTATGCCGAGGCTGCAGAGGCCGATGGGGTTTTATTCACCTGTTCCGCCTTCGGGGCGGCCATCGAACGTGCCAATTTCGAGGCGGGCATTCCAGTAATGAAGCCTAACGAAGCTATGTTCGAAGCGGCATTCTCCCACGGAGACCGAGTTGTCATGCTGTACACTTTCCAACCTGCCGCCGGTGGGATGGAGGATGAGTTCCTTGAGGCTGCTCGCGAGAAAGGCAGCATCGCGCAAATCACCTCGGTCTTTTGCGAGGGCGCGCTGGACGCCAAAAAGGCTGGCGACGACGAAACTCACGACCGATTGATTGCCAATACCGCCGCCATGATCACTGATGCGGATGTCATCCTGCTGGCGCAGTTTTCCATGGCCAGCGCTGCGAATGCGGTGCGCGAATGCACTGACGTTCCTGTTCTGACCAGCCCTGAGGCCGCGATTGAAGAAATCCGCCGCCGGATCGAACACAATAACGAGGTTCAGCAATGCTAATTGGCGTTATCGCAGATGATTTCACTGGCGGCAGCGATGTCGCCAACACTCTGGCCAAAGGCATTGACGGCGAAGGAGGTCTGAGAACCGCCCAGTATCCCGGCGTGCCTACTGGCCCTGCCGAACCGGACATCGACGCCGGCGTTGTTAGTCTGAAGTCGCGTTCGAACCCGGTTGAAGATGCGGTGCGCGAAAGCCTCGAGGCGCTGAAATGGCTTCTGGATCAGGGCTGCAAGCAGATCGTATTCAAGTATTGCTCGACCTTTGATTCAACGCCTGAAGGCAATATCGGCCCGGTGGCCGATGCTCTGGCCGCCAAGCTGGGCGCGCGCGGCGTGGTGGTCTGTCCGGCCTTTCCGACGACCGGGCGCACGGTCTACCAGGGCCATCTGTTCGTGCATGACATGCTGCTAAGCGAAAGTGGGATGCAGAACCATCCGTTGACGCCGATGACGGATCCCGACCTGCGCCGCTTCCTGCGCTTGCAGACCGAGCATGCGGTGGGTCATTTGCCGCTGTCGACCGTGTTGGCCGGGTCCGAACAGGTGCGGGCTGCGCTGCAAGGTGCGGAAGAACACTATGCTGTGACCGATGCCGTATCTGACGAAGACTTGCTGACGCTGGGCGAGGCACTTGAAGGCGCTGCGCTGGTTACGGGCGGTTCGGGCATAACGCTGGGCTTGCCGCGCAACTTCATTCGCAGCGGTCAGGCCAAGGCCAATTTGCCCTCTGCAGAAGGCATTCAAGGCCCCGAGGCCATTCTGGCGGGGTCGTGCTCTGGTGCGACGCGCGGTCAGCTGGCCGAGCATCAAAAATCGCATCCGACCTATGCCATCGACGTACCCGGCGTCATGAATGGGAGGGTCACAATGGATGACCTGCTGGAATTCATCGCTGAGAACACCGGCAATGCGCCCCTGGTCCATTCTTCTGGCACCCCCGACGAGGTGAAAGCGATTCAAGGCAAGTTCGGTCGCGAGGCCGTGGCCGAGAAGCTGGACGCTCTGTTTGCCGACACCGCCCGCGCACTGGTGCAACGCGGCTATCGCCGGATCGTTGTGGCGGGCGGCGAAACTTCGGGCGCGGTGGCGCAGGCAGTGGCGGGCGAACTTGGCTCGCCTGCGATGCGTATCGGCGCGGAAATCGACCCTGGCGTTCCAGTCCTGACACTGGGCGAGGATCAACCGATCTCGCTTGCGCTGAAATCAGGAAATTTCGGCGCGCCGGACTTCTTTACTAAAGCTCTGCGCATCATGGAGGGGAGGACATGAGCACCGAAGCAGATCTGCGCCAAGAGATGTCGAACCTCTGTGCGTCCCTGTTCAACCGGGGCTTTTCGGTCGGGACGGCGGGCAATGTCTCAGCCCGACTGCCCGATGGCATCCTCATGACACCGACCAATTCTACTTTGGGCGCGATTGATCCCGACCGGATTAGCAAAATCGATCTGGATGGCAATCACGTGGCGGGCGACCGTCCGACCAAGGAAGTGTTCCTGCATCAGGCCTTCTATGAAACCCGTCCGCAGGCGGGGGCCGTGGTGCACCTGCATTCGACCTGGGCGACCGCTCTTTCCTGTCTACAAGACACCAACCCCGATGACTGCATTCCACCACTGACACCCTATGTGGTGATGCGCGTGGGCACGGTGAAACTGGTGCCTTACGTCAAACCGGGCGACCCGAAATCGGGCGAACTGATCCGTGACCTGAAGGGCGCGTACAGCGCAGTTCTGCTGGCCAATCACGGCCCCGTGGTGTCGGGCAAGGATCTGTTCTCGGCCGTGTGCGCGGCAGAAGAGCTGGAAGAAACTGCCAAACTTCTTGTAGCACTGCGCGGGCAAAAGACGCGCCTCCTGAGCGAGGCCGACGTGGCCGACCTGAAAGCAACCTACGCAAATATGTGAGACCGAAATGAAAACTGCTGACCTAATTGATGACCACGCCGACAAACTGTCGCTTGTTCACTTGCCGTTTCGTCGCTTCGGCACGGCACCGCATTTCGCCGCCCCAGTGCAGACCGTGAAGTGTTTCGAAGACAACATGGTCATGCGCGCGCAGTTGGAAAGGCCCGGCGAGGGCCGCGTGTTGGTCGTAGATGGCGGCGGTTCCACCCGCATTGCCATTCTAGGGGATATGATCGCGAAAATGGCGATCAATAACGGATGGGTGGGGCTGGTTCTCAACGCCTCCATTCGCGACAGCGCTGAGATCGAGCAGATGGCGACGCAGGTCTTCGCACTGGCAACCTCGCCGGTGAAAAGCGCGAAAATGGGCTGGGGCAAAGCTGGCTGCGATATTCACATCGGCGGTGTGACCATTGCGCCGGGCGACTGGATCTATGGCGACGCCGATGGAGTATTGCATAGCAAGGTTAAACTCGTGTGACTGCGGCCACTATCCATTTGGACTCCAGCGAGGATAAGGTGATCCCCGATCTGGAAATTGATGCAGGGACGCGCCGTTTAAGGGCCACGGACCTTCCACGTGTTTTGGGCGACCGACTGGATCGGTTGCCTTTTATCCTGCGTCTTCTAGCCGAAAACCACCTACGCGCCACCGGCCAGTCGGACGCGCTTGTAGCGGCGCTGGATGCCTGGCTTGAGGGGCGAAACGATGGGTTTGAGCTCACCTTCATGCCCAACCGCATCCTAATGCACGACACCACCTGCACGCCCGCACTGGCGGACATTGCCGGGATGCGCGACGCGGTGGCCGAGGCTGATGGCGACCCGGGCGTTCTCTCCCCGAACCTGCCGGTCAACGTCTCAGTTGATCACTCATTGGCGGTGGATCGCTATGCCACGCTGGCGGCGTTCTCAGCCAATGCTCGCAACGAAATCGCCCGCAACGGCGAGCGGTATAGCTTCATGAAATGGGCATCACAGAATATGGATGGGGTTACGGTGCATCCGCCGGGCACCGGGATCATGCACACGATCAACCTTGAACAACTGGCAACAGTGCTTGAGATCGGCTCCGATGGACGGGCCCACCCTGACATGCTGTTGGGCACTGACAGCCACACGCCGATGATCAATGGCATTGGCGTGCTGGGCTGGGGGATTGGCGGGCTCGAGGCGGAGAGCGTCATGTTCGGCCAAGCCACGACCCTGAGCATGCCCGAAGTGGTGGGCGTGCGCCTGACTGGTCAGCTGCCCGAGGGCACCATGCCGACCGATCTGGCGCTTGAAGTGACGCACCGGTTGCGGGTGCTTGATGTCTCCAGCAGTTTTGTCGAGTTCTGCGGCCCCGGCCTGTCTACGCTCAGCGCCGATGCCCGCGCGGTGATTGCCAATATGGCGCCGGAATACGGTGCCTCGACAGGGTTTTTCCCGGTGGATGGCGAAACCGTTGCCTATCTGAAACGCACCGCACGGCCCTGCAGTTTGACGGGCAGTATCGAACCTGTTTTTCGTGCCACGGGTCTGTGGTTCGATCCCGCGACCACTCCGCGCTTTGATCGGGCGGTCGAGATTGATCTGACCTCGATCACCCCGACTATTTCTGGCCCGCGCCGCCCACAGGACACCTGCACCCCGGCACAGGCCGCAGCGCGGGTCGAGACGGCGCTGGACCGTCTGCTGTCCCGTGCGCCGCGCATCGAAGGCGTGGTGCCCGATGGCGCGGTGGGGATTGCCGCGATCACTAGCTGCACCAATACCTCGGATCCCTACATGATGATCGCGGCCGGGTTGTTGGCGCGCAAGGCGCGGGCGCTAGGGCTGACGACGCCGTTCTGGGTTAAAACCTCGATGGCGCCGGGCTCGCCGTCGGCGCGGGATTATCTGCAGCGCGCGGGCCTTATCCCCGATTTATCGGCACTGGGGTTTGATCTGGTTGGCCATGGCTGCACCACCTGCATCGGCAATTCCGGCCCCTTGCCCGAGGTGATCGAGACCGCGCTGGAGGACGGCAAGGCGATCAGCGCCGTGCTGTCGGGCAATCGCAACTTTCCGGGGAGGGTGCATCCGAAGCTGGATCTGGGCTATCTGGCCTCGCCACCCTTGGTCGTGGCCTATGCGTTGAAGGGCGATATTTTTGGCGATATCTTGAATGACCCGATCGGCAAGGGCGCAGAGGGTCAGCCGATCTATCTGCGCGACATCTGGCCCGATATCTCTGAAATAAAGGCACTTCTAAAGGCGGGCTATCGTCAGGCGGACGTTCCCGCCGCCTTTGCTGCGGCCACCCATAATGCCGCGTGGAACCAGATTAAGGTCCATGACAGCACGCGCTTCCCGTGGGAGCCAACCTCGCGCTATCTGCGGCGGCCGAAATTCACCGCCGAGCCTCAGCAATCGCGGTTAGGCGACTATACCGCCACGCCTCTGATGGTGCTTGGGGATGATATGACGACCGACCATATTTCGCCGGCGGGGTGGGTGGATCCAACCAGTTTGGCGGGCAAATGGCTGTGCGCTCGCGGCGGTGATCCCAAGGACATGAATGTCTATGCCGCCTATCGCGGCAATTGGGAGGTCATGCTACGTGGCCTCTTCACAAACAGGCTGGCGGTGAACTTCCTGCAAGAGGGGCTGGCCCCTGCTGAGACAACGCTCGAGGATGGGCGCATCCTGCCCTTGCACGAAGCAGCCCAAATCCTGGCGGATCAAGGGCAGCCCACTATCATTCTGGCCGGTGACCGCTATGGCATGGGCTCTAGCCGCGACTGGGCGGCCAAAGGCGTGGCACTACTGAGCATCCGCGCAGTGCTCGCCAAAAGTTTCGAGCGCATCCACCGCACCAACCTGATCGGTATGGGCGTGGTACCGGTGCAGATAATTGACGGGTTCGATCCCAAGACGGCGGGCATTCGCGCCGGGGATCGCTTCGCTGTGAACCTGCCACCCGAGACGCTGATGCCTGGTCTGGAAACTACTTTGCAGTGGCAGCGCGGCACCGAATTGCTGGGCGATATCCGTTGCAAAGTGGCGGTGGAAACATTCCAAGAGGTCGACTTGCTGCGACACGGCGGCGTCCTGTCAAAGATCATGGGTCTCAGCCTTGAAGGCCGCGAATAGAACGACCTGCTTTGAACGAATAGGGCAGAGCTGGCTGATGCGGTTGTAACTGGAAATGCTAGGCAAATGCACTGTTTGCATTGCTTTCAATCACACCAACGTCCAGTTTTGCAAATTCGAAGTCATTGGCAGATTTTGCAGCATTTTGTACTTTTGGGCTCGCTTTGGACCTTAGCCGCAAGGTGCTCCGACGGTCCGATGGGCGGGCCAAAACTATCTGGCAGGGATCGTTTTTTTAGTGCAAATGACTAAAATGACGACAACGCAATTGCGTCTAGGATATGATAGTAGGTTCCGAAGTGGAGGTTCCAATGACGAATTTGACTGTCAAAAACTTATTGGTCGAAGTTTATGGACGTCTGCGAATTATCGCAGCGGAACGAGGTGTAAGCATCGAGGAAGCCGCGCGGCAAATTCTCGACGAAGTGTCACGACCGTCAGAGAAAGTTGGTGATGTAATTGTGGAATACGTACAGAGCCTGAACGCGTTTCTTCCTGAAATCAAGCGGAGCGACGAAGCCCCAGAACCGACAGACTTCAGCTGACTTTTTAAGGTGCGATCATCTTTGTTTCAGTAAATGGTCGCAGATCAAAGCCTGGTTTCCATCCGCCGAGTGGTAAAGCGAACAGAAATCCCCACAACCCAAGCCCTCTACTTCAGCTTCTTTTCGCGATAGGACTTCCGTTTCGATGTGGGTCATAGAAGGTGCCGTGCACTGCAGCTACTCAACCAAGGATCGCTTCACATAAAACCCCTACTGCGTCGTTCGTGGTTTGTTACCGAGGCGTCAAACATCCATGGGTTGCGAAATTTCGGACGCTGTGACAGACCGGCAGCGCCCGGGCTGGCGTCAAATTTCTAACCGTCGTCATCCTCACTCTCGGCGAGTGACCTGTTCAAAGCCTCGAAAAGGAGACGCTCCTCGCGGAGTGGCATTTCGTAAATACTCCAGGCCCGTCGCGGGTCTGGCCAAAGCTCGTCGAACAGTTCCTCGGTCATGACGACGTGGGTCACCCGCCCTGCGTGGCGCAGGAAGGTCGGACCCTCATCCGCCTGTTTCATCAGGCTGATGGTATTGTATTGAAGCGTTTCGATGTCGAAGCGTTTGCCTTGAATCGGGGGGAGATCTGGAAGTTTCATGTGTTTTCCTTTCATACGCGCATTTCAATGGTCACGGAAACGTCCGTGTTGAATGCGGATGGATGGAAAACGTTCAGATCATGGCGTCAGCTAACACATCGACATGTCGCTGTCACCATCGTTGCGGAAATCTGGAAACATGCCGTTCGATGCCGGTTGATGAGATCATCGCTAAGCAGGAGAAAATTAGCTTTCGCAGCGCTCGCACCAATGACCGTTTTATTTGGTATTCATGGCCTAGTTTCTTTGCAAAACCCACGTCCAAAATGGTCTATTTTGCTGGCACAAAAAGATGTGTATCTGGTCGAGTTAGTACCGAATTCAAGGTGCAAATAGAGAGCTAAGCTGAAGCTAGCAAAATATTTAAAACTCATCAAATTCCGGGACGTTGCCAAGCCTAATGAGGAAACTTGGCGACCCGACTTCGCCACTGTTCGGATCTTCACTGACCATGTAGGCATCGGCGCCAGCGCAATCGTCGGATTGCGCTTCTCTTTCTGCTCTGTTTTGTGCTTCCGCTGCCGTAGAGTACTCAAATTGCTTGCCTATTTTCAGGCTTCCTTGCCCTCCGCGTCCTGGCTTCTGTTCGACATATGTCTGGCAGATATAGTGAACTTTTTCTGATCTCTCATCTGAGTTTGTCATGGCAATATCCTTGAAACGAGTACGGGCGCTACTGATGCATGAGATATACAGTGCTCGCTAGACACTTTGTTTGTGTTTCGCTCAATCAAGTCGCGCGGAGAGGAGGGCCAACGATCCTGTCACCGCTTTTTTACGGGCTTCGGCGGACTGGCTTCAGATGGTGTCTTCGCATCCCTTTCGAGCCGAGTTTTGCGAAGCCGAGCGTTCTTGATCTGTCTTTGCTCTGCTTCTTCGTTGACCATTTCCCTAACGACCCGCGTTGTTTTTTCCATCGGCGTTTCCGCCTTGGGAACGTGTGCATTGAAGACAGTTGTTTTTGTCAGCTTTGCCAATGGTTATTCTCCTATCCGTTTCCAACGGCGCAATTATCAGGTGAGTATTTCAAATTGATGCCAGGTGATTGCCTGGTCCTTGAGAGACACGCGCGTGTCGTGAAGGACTGCCACGGAGCAGCTTTGTCTGAACGTCAGGAGCGGACATAGCTTTCATCAACGCACTATAATTCATTTGGAACCTCATTTCCGATCCTACGCTCAGTGTCGAATGGGATGTGCCGATGACAAGGTGATCGCTTGTTGCACCGATGAGTCTGTTTCCAGGAGGCATCGAAAGCCCGAAAACGTCCGTATCTTGCTGACCAATGGCGAGAACTAGTTGTGTGCTCTGTCCACTTTTGGGGACAAGATAAAGTCTTTTGAATACCGGGTCGCAGATGCTCTGAGGGTGAGTTGCAGGTTTGGACCCTGTTTCTATGACCTCGGCGACAAGCGTAAAGGCATCCGTATACATCCCGCCTATCTGATCTCCGGAAACCGGATCAACGCCCAGAAGTATTGCTTCCCCCAGCCTTAAATCGTTGATGCGCCCAACTGGGTGTCCACCGAATGCCCAAGGAAGGTTGGCCGAGTTACCGCCAGATATCGTCTGAAGGAAGGGACCAAACTGTCCCTCTGTGTCATTCGCCAGGACAGACAAGGCGTCCATGTCTGCGGCATTCGGGGCAATTCCACTCAGACATGCGAAGTTCGCTCCGATGCCCTTCAGCGCGACACCGGGCATGTCCACCACTTGTTTTGCAATTGAGCCGAGGTCTTTTGGCATGATCCCTTCGCGCAGATCGCCCATCTCAACCATCAGGATAATGCCGTGAATGCAGTCCTTCCGGATCGCGGCGGCGGCCAGAGCGGTAATCACGAGGATCTCTGTGTTGTAGCTTGCCTCACAGTACTGGACGACCTGATCGACCTGGCTCAGCGTTGGTGTACGGATCAAGGTGATCGGGCATGTCATGCCCGCATTGCGTAACTTCCGCACGTTGCTAAGACGCGCTTCTGCAAGTCCCACAGCGCCACCGTCCAGCATGGCCCGAGCGATGGCTGGATGCCCGCACACTGCTTTGGTCACACCTGTGACGCTGATGCCGCGAGTCCTGAGGCGTCCAATCACAGTCTTTGCATTGTGGCGTATCTTGCTCAGATGCACCTCAATGCGTGGTGTACTCATATCGCAGCCACAGGCGTGGATTGGTGCAACCCAGGATAGGCGGCGACAACCATTGCAAGCAGATGCGAAGCTGGGCGGCTGAGTACATCCGTTACGGGTAACCCAAGTTTTTGTGACAGGGCGGAGATAATGTCGGTAATTTCGGCCTCAGACATCCCCTCGTGATTGAGAGTGACACCGATGACTTTTGTGTCTGCAAACGCTTCGATAAGGGCAATCTCACTTGCAGGTTTGGGCATTGGCATATTGGGAAAATCACAGCGATGTGCACGCTTTGGAGCGTGCTGAAGGATCACGGCGTCCGGCTGGCTGCCCCGCAGGATAAAGGCGGATGTGCAGAACGCCGGATGACTCAACGCTCCTTGACCTTCGATCAATATGACATCGGGTTGTTCAGCCTCGGAAGCGTCAACAATCGCACCTTCAAGCTCGCCGCAACAGAACTGCGGCGGTACGGCGTCCATTGCCACTCCATATTTTGCGCCCTGCATCAAACCTGTCTGGCCCGTACCAACAAGAACAGTCTTGATGCCCCTTGCGTTCAAGGCGCGGGCCAATACGGTCGCTGTTGTCCGTTTTCCAATGGCGCAATCGGTTCCAAGAACCGCTATGCGCAGTGCCTTTACACCTGCAATACTTCCATCGAACAGGCGCATATCCTTGCTGGGTTTAGGTTTTCGAATGTCTCGGATGGTGACTTTGCGTTCGGCCGCAAAAGACGCAATTTCCGGATCATCGCTCAGATATTCATGCAATCCACTGACGATGTTCATACCTAGTGATATCGCGTCGAGAACAACGTCGCGATCTGTCGATGAGAGTCTCCCCGTAGATGGTGCCATCCCGTAAATGAGGGTATCTGGGATGATGGCTTCATGGGCGACAGCAGCGTCCAAACTTCTGAAGACCGGAATGTGGTTTACTGCATCGTCAAGAACCTGCCCGCTGTCTTCGCCGTCGTGGTTGCTATCGATGACAGACAGGATCCTGTAGGCCTCTGAATGACGAACAAGGCCATTTGCAGTTTTTCCATCGATGTTGGCGAAGTTACCTTGGCAATAGACAATCGCAGTTGGCGGCAAGACGATCTGAGTGGCAGAGGTTGATCTTGTGTGTCCTTCGCTGGTCAATGGCGGCGCTTGTGCACCACTGACGGGACGACGGATGGTGTTTGCCACGTTAAAGTCGGTTTTCATGTTGTTTCCCTTGTGAGGTCGACACCGAAGGCAACGCTATCGTCACCATCTGATATTGAAGTCGAAATAGTCGTGCCGCACGCTCAGTTATCGAGAACGCACAGGCCTTTAGATAACTTGAAATTCTTGTTGCAGTCCCAACGGTTTCCGGACCTGTCGAGATGGGCATTCGCAGGAAGGTCTATTACTTCACAGCTCTCACCTGAGGCAGCGTATCCCCGCTCGCACTTCCATCCCGTGCCGTAGGTTGCATCGTCAAAGTAGGCATGTTCAGGGATCACAACGACCGCGCACGAGCCATCCTGCTCATAGAATCCACGTTCGCATGTCCAGGGCCGGCCGTATCCTGATGAATTCAGATAAGCGTTGGTCGGGACCACAATGGCAACGCAAAGGTCGTCCAATACTTCAAACCCACGTTTGCATTCCCACGCGGGTCCATAAGTCGTAGCTACTAGATAAGCGTTTGCGGGCACGACAATTTCTAGGCACGCGTCGTCAACTTTGTGAAAACCCCGCGAGCAATGCCAGCGCTCACCTGATGGATCAAGAAACCCGCCATCAGGTACAATCACCGCAACACAGGCCTTATCATCGTTCTTGCGAAAACCATGAAGACATTCCCAACCAGAACCATAGGTGCGGTTGGTCGGATACGCATTTGCTGGCACTATGACAACGGTGCAGACATCGCCACTCAGCCTGTACCCAGCGTTACATTTCCAGCCGTCACCGTAGCTCTTTGCAGTGGCATTTTCAGGCACAGGTTGCGATGTGGATTGAGCATATGCAGGCGTTGAAGACAGAAGCAGAGCACAGATTGGGAGCACAATCAGCGCCGCAATGATCTGAATGCCTGGTGACAGATGCGCTCTCCAGATCGCCCGACAGAGTTGCGGCATTGCCTTTGAGTTATGATCCATCCAGCTCAAGCCCCGCGATACAGGCATCTGCAAGGTCGCGGCTTGGCGTTTCCGACCCCGGCAGCGTGGCCCAACCCGTATCCATCATAGCCTTACGGCGACTGAAGCCAGAGGCATCTTGGAGGGTTAAGATTATTTCTTCGCGCCTCGGGTCAGCGGCTGACCTGTTCAGGCAAACCGGCACCATCGCGAGCGTCACTTCTTCGCTTGCATGATCCTTAGCCAATTCTTGAGCGCTGCCGCTGGTCGTCCAACCGCCCCAGGTAAAGCCAAGGATTGAGACCGCAATCGCACCACACAAAGCACCGTAGATGCCTGGTTTCGTCCATTCTGGAAATGTCATTTTAGATCCTCTGGCGGAGAAAGCGCCGCCACGCTGTTTTGTGTCTTTTTGCGCATTCTAATTCTCGCGCTAGGGCCATTCCCAAGCCGCGATGACCGATAGGCGCAGTTCGGGCCTACCGGAAGCTCGTTTGATCAATGATTGCGTTGTGGTTCTTTGGCAAACCAACGGTGCGTCTGATCACCAAAACGGATCAACAAACGTCACACGCGATGTGGTTGTGCGCGAAAACATCGGCAACCTTCCCAAACATCAGATCCAAGTAGAGGACGTGACAGCTGAATTTTCATGATGGAAGAACTTAGTTTACTCTAGCTGGCGATACGCCTAGGCCGCAGAAAACAAGAACTTTAGTGGACTTAACATAACCACTTGGCGACGGTATTACAACGTTCATGAGCCTAACGCTATTACCAAGGCCCCGATACTGAAGAAAGAATTGGTTTCAACCTGGCATTCGCCGTATGTGTTAGCAAAGCCGTTACTACTTATGTAGCCTCTTTAGCATGCCACTCTGAAGCCGACATCCGCTGCATCACAAAGAACAGGTAATGAGGGCTCTGACCGATCTCCACCGTCTAAAGGCCGTTCGAGCACTTAATGAGGATACAATCGAAGCATACCTCGTGCGCGCCAGAGTACATTGAAAGTTATGCAGTTTTGGCGTGCGATAACGCCTCAGAAAATGTCAGCAGGCGTTGACGGCTTTCGTCCCAAAGGTGCAGCCGCGCACAGTGCAGGCTTTCATAGAGCGTAATGCGCTGACAATCGGCGAGTTCACCGTGATCGCGCAGCACTTCATCAAGTCTGTAAAAAGGTATCCGGCTGGCCATGTGATGAACATGGTGCACACCTATATTCGCAGTGAACCAGCGTAGAGGACCAGGTAGGGCATAGTGAGAGCTGCCATAGAATGCTGCATGCTGTAGTTTCCACTGCTCTTCGTGTTCCCAGGTTGTGTGCTCGAATTGATGCTGGATGTAGAAAAGCCAGACACCGATTGAAGCAGCTAAAATCATAGTCGGGAGAAACACAAACAACAGTGCATCCACACCTCCGACCCAATAGACTCCACCCAAAACAGTAGCTATCACAACGTTTGTCGCCATTGCGCTTAGCCAATACTGCCAGCCAGCATGCATTAATCCGACGGGCAGCCGATATAGGATAAAAAACGTATAGATTGGGACGACGCCAAACATGAACAATGGGTGTCGAACCAAGCGATACAAGGCGCGTCCGATCCACTTACGGTTCACATATTCGTCGACAGTCAAGGTCGGTAAGTCTCCGATACCGCGCCGATCCAGATTACCGGTTGAAGAATGGTGAATTGCATGGGTTTGGCGCCAGACATCATATGGTGTGAGCGCCAGAACACCCAGAAACCGGCCTGTCCAATTGCAAAGTACACGGCTTTTGAAAAACGCCCCATGACCGCAATCGTGCATGATTATGAACAAGCGGACCAGGAAGGCGGCATTCAATATTGCCAGCGAAGTGGAGATCCAGACGCTAATGGACAATGCATGCCAGGCAGCGACCCATAACACAACAAAAGGTATAACAGTGATTGTCAATTCGAAGACACTGCGTCCGGTGTTCGATGCGCGGTATTGCGCGAGAACTCTAGTCCAATCCTGAGGTTGCAACCTGGTGGCCCTCCGATCTCTCATCGGACTTAAATGTCCAAACGGGCACCCATAAGGGTGCCCAAAAACGTTTAGGCCAGCGCCAAGTTAGCGGCGTTATCGCGCCCGTCACGACCAGATTCCAATTCAAAAGTGACCTTCTGGCCATCTTGAAGTTCACTGATGCCGGACCGCTCAAGCGCCGAAATATGTACGAATACGTCGTTCTTGCCATTTTCCGGTTCAATGAAGCCGAAACCTTTGGTTGAGTTGAACCATTTCACGGTGCCATTTGCCATGGTGTAAGTCTCCTAATAACAGCCGCCCGCACTATTGCGACGGCTCGGCGTGGTCGGTCTGAATCGAAAGACTGAACGCCGATTTTGGGAGACAGCAGGTCGAAAAAGAAAAACGTTAGCCCAGTATAGATGGGCTGCTGGGGAGCATCAAACAAGCCTTGATCCCCCGATGAGTTGCACGATCTTGAAAAGATTAAGCTAACCGATGGGCTGGTACGGAAAATCAGGGTGAAGAAGTCTTATACACCAATAATATCGCATGAAATATGATCAAGCTTGGGCGGTTGCACTGTTGTCAGAAATTAACGACGCCGAGCTAACCCAGGTCTAACCGACACACCGTTTCGCCACGCGTTCAGTCCTTTGCAGCGCCGACAAATCCGCTCCCCAAACCCTTCGCTCCAAAATGGAGTTCTGCAACGAAGACACGGTCGTTCTTGCGGCACGTCATTTAGGGCGCGTTCCAAGATCGCTTCTGTATCGTTGTCGGGTTCTTTCATCAGTTTATAACCTTGGTTTCAGTTTGGGTCACTCAGTTACCCCTTAAGAAAGAGTTGAGAAAAAGCTCTCCCGTTGCTTGGAGATTGTGCCGGAAATGCCAGGTTCAAACGAACGAGAGGGGCCGCCTGCAATTCGAGGAGCGATTAGCGGTAAGGACAGGCTTTTCTTCATTCTCAGCTATTTGGATTGCGAGGGCGTCTTGGAAGTCGCCTCCGCATTTTGAGCGTTTGGCTCCTTAATCCGGTGATCCGCCGGGCGACTCTGAAATATCCGATCTCGAGTAAAGGTGTCGAAGTCGAGTCTCGGACACACCATCAGCTTCCATGATCAGTTGCACCATCGGATCGGCCAGAAGTTGATCAAGTAAAAACTTCGACAACTCTTTCTTGGTTAATTTGTCCTGTACACGTGCACTGTCGAGATCAGCCAGAGAAACGGTCAAGGTTCGCGCCAACCCGGGATGGGTTTCACGGGGGTGCAGGTAAACCAATACCGAGGCTTTCCAGGCTTCTGGATCCAAATAGTCGGGCGGTGCAGAAAGCTCAGTTTCTATTTCGTACTCACCAGCCGGGAGCATTTCGTCAAAGCCCGGGAATGTGAACGGTCGGGAGAAGATTGCGGTGGTCTTACTGGTAATCTGGTCCATTTGCGTACGTCTCCTTAGCTGATACCGCTCGTTCGGAGACGTATTCAAGGACAAGTCACCCACTCCCGGCAGGGTCTTATGAACTTTGACGCTTGGGCTTTGGTTCTTCGGGGCCGACGTCAGGTTCCTCGGGAGCCAGTTCTTTTTTCGGCTTGTCCGCATGATTGGCATTCAGCGCGGCATCCGCTCTGGTCGTCAGGTCTTTGAAAGACATGCTTTCGATCCATTGATTGTCCGCAACACTTTCATGCCCAGGATGAGCGCGAAAACCAATTGCAGCTAAAACTAATATAGTGATTGGGGGCTCAAATTACTACGTAGTGCCGCAGATTAAGACCTTTACTGAGGCCCGGACCAATTACGTTATAGCCCGACAGCGTACATTCATTTCGGGGATGGGCGATCATTGTTTGCAGCGATGTATTCCGGCAGAGCTTTCTCCCTACGCACTACCTTTGCAACATCGGGCGCAGCCATACTGCGCGCGAATGCGCTGTACCTCAGTCGAGACGCGGATTCACTTGCGGCGCTGCGGCGCATCTTCCCCGACTATCATGCCTCAGAACCCCGTCGCAAAATTCGCGATAAGCCCAAGAGAACGACGCCCAGAAGCCAGAGCGCCAGAACATCGGCACCGAACACGGTCCAAAGCGCCCATACCCACAGGCCTTGCCAAATTGTTTTGGCTTGGTTCAACCCGGTCTGACCGAGACGAGAATTCAAAATGAAAAACATATTAATCAGCCCAATGGCAGCGCCGATTGCAGTTCCAATCCAAAAGAAATCGCCCATAGTAGCCCCCAAGGCGGTATAAGGATATCACGAAACCACAGTTTTAGATAGCAAAGCGGCCGTCAGCGCTTTGAAAATCACTGACGGCATCGAGGTTGTTGCGGCCGTCATACCCCTGAGCACTTATCCAAGTTCTTAGCTTGCCCACTCGAACCAAGATTGTCGCTACCGACTGTTTCAACGAGTTATTGGAGGAAGTCGCCAAACATTGCAAAGTCTGCTTCCAGCGCATTGCTGTCATCGGAGCGAAACGCAGCGTCCGGTAGAATGGGCTCTTTCGACACCTTCGTCGCAAGTTCGATGAAGGGCCGTTTTTCGTATTGGGTCAGAAATGCTTGACGTTTGGGTCAGAATTGAAAGACGCGATTCACTGATTTATTGAGGTTTTGGCTGTCGATTGAGTCAAAGGTCAGTGACGTTCCACAGCACTGGCCTGGGAGTGGACCAAGCTGATGGACGTGCCCGAGTTTACCGATGAACTGGTTGATCTGATTGCCGGTCAATCCGATGCTCAATCCGGGCATATGTCGATCCGTGAACTGGAAAAACTGCGTGACGACAACCTTGTCGGTATGATGCGCGCACTCAAGAAATCCGGCAGTGGTGCGGGTGGCACGATCAATGACCATGAGGCCACGTTGCCAGATCCTGAACCCGTGGACCTGCCCATAACTGTCAGCCGTCAAGTACCGCAAAGCTGGACTGATTATAACGGTCACATGAACGAGGCAAACTATCTGGAAGCCTCAGCTCAGGCAACCGATCGTTTCATGGAGATGATTGGCTGCGACGCGGCCTACATCGCCGCAGGTGGCAGCTATTTCACCGTGGAAAACCACGTGCGGTTCCTTGATGAAGTGCATGAGGGGGATGTTCTGACCATCACCACTCAGGTTTTGAAGGGCGAAGGCAAAAAGATGCACCTGTTCCACCGGCTTTGGGGGGCTGGACGAAACTGGCAGCTACTGTCGAAACCCTGCTTTTGCATATGGACCTGAATGCGCGCGGCACATCGCTGCCTTCGGATGAGGTGGCAGCGAAGCTGGCGGGCTACGCCGGAACACATGCGGCGCTTTCTATGCCCGAAGGAGCTGGTCGTCATGTCGGCCAAAAATAATTAGACGGGATCGGGGTTGCAGGTGCATCTCTTTACCTTCCTATCCCTGGGGAGGCGTTATTCGGAAGAAGAGTTTTTCGAATAACAGGTCGGCAACTTCGGGTGGGTCGGGTTTGGTTTGAGCCCGGCCTACCTTGTTGTCACCCCTTGGTACCTGAAACTTGGGTGATGGGCTTGTTGATTTCTGATTTGAACCAACCCACCAAACGTGTGAGTGCAACCCTTTCTTCCTGGATTTCCCGATGTTGAAGATAATATGACGTCTCGCGGTTCGACACACTTGGCCCCGCGCGAACGATCTTGCCACTTTCCAGCAGGCTGTCCACTAAACCACGCCAACCTAAGGCGATGCCTTCGCTATTCAGTACAGCACGCATCAAAAACGGATAGGCGTCATAGTGGGTGGGTTGACCGAACTCCGGAATTTTCAGACCCGCCATGGTAAACCAGCTATGCCAGGTCTGAAAACCGGAACTACCGACGGCAAAGTGCAGAAAATCATCCGGGACTAAATGCATAAAATCGACCTCCAGCGCAGTGTTTGCCTCACCTCTCCCAAACTTTTCGCGGTACCGCGCTAAAAACTGTGGGCTGCACACCGGAAAAGTTTCGTCTTTGATGAGCGGAATAGATGGCCTGTCCGGGGTTTGGCCCAGATCCCAGACAACAGCGGCATCCACGCGCCCAAAATCAATATCTTCCAGCCTGTCAGACGTCACAACGCGAACCTGCGCGCCGCCCATGACGGACCTCAGATCTGAAAACCGCGGCATCAGCCACTGATCGGCAAAGCCATAGCTACAGGCAAGGACGACATCTCGGCCATCTGTCTGCGCCGTGATTTCATGCCAGACAGACGCAACATGGCTGAACCCCAGAGCAACGGAATCTGCCAGTTTCTGACCGGCCTCGGTTGGGGTGATTTTGTTGTGATCGCGTATGAACAGCGCCTGTCCCAAACGTCCTTCCAGAGTGGCAATGTGGCGCGACACCGCGGGCTGGCTCAGGTTTAGCTCTTTGGCAGCCATGGAAAAGCCCCTTTGACGCACCGCTGCTTCTAAAACCAGCAGTGCATTTAGCGACCCTGAGAGAATTTCTTTCTGCTTCCCCATATCAAAATGTGATCCAGTGGATAGATTCATGGCCAGTGTGACACAATCAATTCAATTGGTACACATAACTTTAAATGTAGCCGAATTACATAAAATTATGTCTCGATAGAAAAGGTACACACATGAACCGACCTCTTTCTCACATTCGCGTTCTGGACTTTGGACAGTACCTTGCCGGACCGCTTGTTGGCATGATGCTCGCGGATATGGGGGCTGAAGTGATCCGTATCGAGCACCCTGATGGACCGGCTTTTGACGATCCTGCCTTTGATATGCTTTCGCGCGGCAAAAGTGTGCTGAAGCTCGATCTGAAATCCGAAGAGGATCGCAACACAGCGATCGAACTGGCAAAACGTTCCGATGTCGTGATTGAAAACTTCCGACCAGGCGTGATGGATCGCCTTGGGCTTGGCCCGGATACACTGCGTGCCGTCAACAACCGGCTGGTTTATCTTTCCCTGCCAGGTTTTGCATCAACTGATCCGGAGCTCGCTGGTCTGCCCGCCTGGGAAGCTGTGATCGCCGCATACACTGGCCAATTCACCGATATGGGACTGAACCGTCGCCTGATGGGGATCAACCCTTCCTTTACACCGCTCACGCTTGCTTCGGCCTATGGATCCAGCTTTGGGGCAATGGCTGTTCTCTTTGCCCTTAATGCACGAGATCAAAATGGCGGTGACTATATCGAGGTCCCCCTTGCTTCGGCGCTGTTGGAGGGGTTGGTTTATAACTGCGAACAGATCCAGGACTATCCCGAGCGCTACAAATCCCCGCGCGAAGTTGAACTGGACCGACGCGCCGCCGACGGTTTGCCGATGGACCTGAAGTTCAGCGAACTGTCCGAATTCCTGGACCCTTTTTATCGCACCTATACCTGCGCCGATGGGCGTGGGTTCTACGTGGTCAGTGGATCGGTTGCCACCCATCCGCGCCGGGTGCTGGAAACACTTGGGCTAAAAGACCTGGCAGACGCGCTGCCGGATTTCTCGGCATACCTGGACACCAAAGACTGGCCGGCAGAATGGTCGATGCGCAACTACCCGGTGGGCGCATCTGACCGCGCACGCGTTTCTTCGGCAATGAAGACAGCCTTTCTGACCAAGCCATCCCATGAATGGGAAGAGCTGTTTGGTGCGGCCAAAGCCCCCGCTACGGCGCAGCGTTTCACCAAAGAATGGCTTGCCGATCCTCATGCATTGGCCTCGGGACTTGTGCTGCAAGTCGAAGATGCGCGCCATGGCACCATGCGTCAGATGGGCAACGTGGCCTGGCTGTCGGATGACGCAGGTGCCGCCAATAAAGCCGGATCAACGGCGGCGGACATTTCGAATATTCTGGCCGAACCCACACGCAGTGGGGGCGTTGATGCAAGCGGTGCCGCGACGGGGTGGTTGGATGGCCTTAAGGTTTTGGATCTGACCAATGTGATTGCCGGGCCGATGATTGGTTCAACCCTGGCGCGTTACGGCGCAGATATTACGCTGGTCCAGCCGGTCGAGCCTTCGGTAGATCCTTGGAATACGGTTGTGTTTGGCATCCACGCACAGCGCGGCAAAGACAGCATCCTGTTAAACCTGCGCACATCGGAAGGTCAGGAAGCCCTGTCGAAACTGATCGCCGAGGCCGACGTGGTCACTGTGAACGGGACTGATCAGCAACGGGACAGGCTGGGGCTCTCTCCGGAACGGCTGGAGGCGATCAACCCACGGCTTATTTTGGTGCAGCTGGATGCGTTCGGAGGGCCATTGCGCGGCCCTAAATCCGATCATCTGGGCTATGATGACCTCGCGCAAGCGGCTACAGGGGTGATGGTGCGGTTCGGTGGCGGGATGGAAACCCCCGAAGAGCACGCACATTTCGGAACCATCGACGTGCTGACCGGGTTTTGCGCCTGTGTCGCATTGGGGGGCGCTTTGCTGCGTCTGAAAGAGACCGGAAAAGGTGGCATTGCACGCGCCTCGCTGGCGGCGGCGGGCAATCTCATTCAGGCTCAGTTCATGCATGATTTTGAGGGGCGGGTGCCCTTTGATGAACCTTCGGGCCGCGAGGTCCTTGGGTGGGGACCTTATTATCACTGCTATGAAGCCTTGGATCACTGGCTGTTCTTCGCGGCCCCGACTGAACGTGACGCAGCACTCGCGCGGGTTGGCGAACTCGCCGATCTGGCGAACCTGCCGGATGATGAGCTGCACAGCGCTCTGGCGGAACGATTCAGGAAGCGGCCACTGGAGCATTGGCGCAATGTCTTTTCTCAAGGTGCCAGCACGATTGTCCCGCTTGCGTCCCTGCACGAAACCCGCGACACATCACTTCAGCTGGAGAGCGAGGGGGCAATTGACATCTGCCAATCCACGTTCCGCGTTATTCGCCACGACCAACACCCAATGGGGCGATGGTGTGACCTGGTCGCCCCCAACGCTGTACGCACACAAACCGGAAAAATTACGATTCCGGGTCCGATGCCAAAATACGGGCAGCACACCCGCGCGATTCTGATGCGCTTGGGATATTCCACCGCTCAAATCAGCACAATGATCGCAAGTGGCGCTACCGGAGAAAGTTGGTCTGACAAATACCTGCCCGAATAGACGGCATTAACCGGCGCACTCTGATTCGCGCCTCAACAATTATCGTAAGAGGGAGGATCCTTATGACTGATAGTAACCCCAACGCCCATCTGGTGGCAAAATCCGGTTTTTTTACCGGTCTGCATCCGGGGATGGCAATTGCCTCAAAGTTGATGATCGCATCGATTGTTATCTTCACGGTGCTAAATGTCGAACTTGCGGGCGGAGTATACAAATCGCTCCGCAGTTGGATCGAAAGCGGACTGAGCTGGTACTATATTTCGGTACTTTCCGGCACCATGTTATTCTGTTTCTTCCTGATGTTCTCAAAATTTGGCGGTCTGCGACTGGGCGACAATGACTCCCGCCCCGAATTCAGTAACTTCAGCTGGTTTGCAATGCTGTTTTCGGCAGGTATCGGGATTGGAATTCTGTTCTTCGGTGTCGCCGAGCCGATCTTTTATTTCGATAACTCAGGCGCTTTCGGCTATCCGAACAACCCACACGCAGAGCTGTCAGGTCATGCTGACATGAACATGCAACGTGCCATTGATGCGATGCGCGTGACTTATTTCCATTGGGGTTTCCATGGTTGGGCGCTCTACGTCATCGTCGGATTGAGCTTGGCGTATTTCGGGTTCCGCAAGAAGCTGCCTTTGACTATGCGCTCAGCGCTCTATCCGTTGATCGGGGACAAGATCTATGGCCCTTGGGGACATTGTGTTGATCTGCTGGCTGTCTTTGGTGCTGTGTTTGGTATCGCAACATCGCTTGGCCTTGGGTCTAGCCAGATCGCCACAGGTCTGAACGTCTTGTTTGGTATCGAAGCCACGCTGACAACCAAAATCGTCCTGATCATTATCGTCACAATTATTGCGACGGCCTCAACCGTTTCAGGTGTGGGTAAAGGCATCCGGATCATTTCTGAATGGAATATCTGGTTGTCAATGCTGCTGCTTGCTGCATTCGTGATTATTGGCCCGATAAAGTGGTTGTTTGGCTTTTATGTCACCACAATCGGTGACTACATCTGGAACTTCATCCCTATGGGCTTCTGGACCGCAAGTACTGACGAAAACGTCGCCTGGCAGGGTGGCTGGACCATCTTCTACTGGGGTTGGTGGATCGCTTGGGCACCTCTTGTTGGTATGTTCATCGCACGCATCTCGCGTGGCAGGACCATTCGTGAGTTCATGGTTGGCGTTCTGTTTGTGCCGACGGCAATCGCCTTCTTCTGGCTGTGCATGTTTGGCGGGAACGCCATTTGGCAGGAGCTGAACATGGCGGGTGGCCCAGGTGTCGAAGGCGGCGCAGGTGTCATCAATCTGGTGCGCAACTGGGATCTTCCCGCGGCCCTGTACGGGACAATCGGCAATCTGGGCGCGACATCCTGGATCGGCGATCTAAGCTGGACTGCCTGGCCATTGTCGGCGCTGGCAACCTTGCTGCTGTTCTCCTGGTTCGTGACATCGGCGGATTCGGGTACTCTGGTCATCACCACAATGCTGTCTATGGGTGACGATCATCCTCCGAAGAAGTTCCGTATCATCTGGGGTGCAGGCATCGGAGCGACAGCGATCGCATTGTTGATGGCTGGTGGATTGGGGGCCTTGCAAACCGCGTCTATCGCCGCCGCCTTCCCGATCTCGTTTGTGATTATCCTGATAACATGGGGCTTGTATAAATCCCTGAAGGACGATCCATCAGCTGGGCCAATCAGTCGAATCGAAACGGCTCCAGATGGGACGCGTTTGTCACAGGATCTGCACGCCTGACAAATTGTGTAAGCATCAACCCTTCCAAACATTTCAGCACCCCGCAAAAGATCGCGGGGTGCTTTTTTATCTGTCTGTATCGGATTAGCTGCGCCGGACATGAAGGAAAACACTTCCCGCTGCATTGCGAGGAACGAAGAACGGTGTGAATGCCAATCGGGAACTGTCCACATTGATTGATCGCAGAAAATAGTAGCGCCGCAAAGCGCCGACTGCGGTCATTTGTGCGGCTGCAACGAATTCACATTTTGTCCCGCAGCCCTGCCATCTGTGAAGCGCCTGGGAACGTCCGGAATGCGCGGATTGCGACGTGCTGCACAGGCGAAAGGCGAAAGCTTGGCCGACGGCAGCAATGGGCTCTGAGTTCCGCTTCGGCCCCAAAGGAAAATCCTGCTGCCAAAAAGGAAGAACTATGCGTGGCGGATCAATTGTTAAGTTTTGGTGGAGCCTAGGGGAGTCGAACCCCTGACCTCTTGCA
The DNA here is from genome assembly GCF_059612325.1 of Ruegeria sp. CDSA021. Lineage (NCBI taxonomy): Bacteria > Pseudomonadati > Pseudomonadota > Alphaproteobacteria > Rhodobacterales > Roseobacteraceae > Ruegeria > Ruegeria sp. CDSA021. The sequence continues at coordinate 217,849 of NZ_JBXWQJ010000007.1, read as the reverse complement.
TGCCATGCAAGCGCTCTCCCAACTGAGCTAAGGCCCCATCAAGGTACCGTCGATACGATGAGCGGACGTTTAGGAGACAGTGGCGTCGAGTGCAAGTCCAAAAATGGAGTTGAACGTGAATTTTCGTCCGACCTGCAGGTCAAATGAAAAAGGCGACCCTAAGGGCCGCCTTTTGCTTGATCAGTTGTCGTCTTCCGAAGGCATTTCGGTAATGTCGTCCAGAGACACTTCATCACTGCTGTCGTCATCGTCGTCCAGCAGATCGTCATCCAGTTCGACTTCGACATTGTCGTCATCGTCCAGAACCAGTTCTTCTTCCGAGGCTTTTTCACGCGCCTTGACCGAAGCTGCATCCTCTGCATCCGCTGCGATCATGCGGCTTTTGGATGTTTCAAGCTCCACGATCTCGCCAGTGTAGGGGCTGATGATCGGGTCCTTGTTCAGGTCGTAAAACCGCTTACCGGTTGTCGGGCAAACGCGCTTTAAGCCCCATTCTTCCTTGGGCATGTCAATTCCCCTTGATATCAGGTGAGTCGTCTAAATGATTCAGTCCACGTGCCACAGCTGGCGGGTACTGTCAAAGTCTTTGCGCAGGAGATGTCGCGATATGGGAGAGCACGCATTGCCAGGGACGCCGCCGGTGCCACTGAGGTTGCGCAAATCGGCCCGGGCGCGGCGTATCAGTTTACGAATTTCCCAGCTGGATGGCCGGGTTACGTTGACTTACCCGATTGGAGTGCCGGAAACCGAAGCCCTGAACTTTGCGCGCACCAAAGAAGAGTGGATCCGGCAGCATCTGCAGGATCGGCCGGACATGGCCCAAGTGCAGTTCGACCAACTGATCCCGATTGAAGGCGTTGCCCGGCGAATCGTGCCTGCAAACGGTCGGCGGGTCTTGCTTCAGGCAGATGAAATTGCGGTTCCCGAAGGGGCAGAAGCGCGGCGGTTGGCCCGGTTCCTCAAGGAACTGGCACGGGACCGGTTGACTGGTGCGTGTGACGACTATGCGGCTATGCTGGGGCGGTCATATTCGACGCTCAGTCTGCGCGATACGCGGTCCCGCTGGGGCTCGTGCAGTTCGCACGGAGGGTTGATGTTTTCATGGCGCCTCATTCTGGCGCCGCCCGAGGTGTTGCACTATGTGGCGGCGCATGAGGTGGCGCATCTTGCCGAGATGAATCACTCGCCCGCGTTCTGGGCCCAGGTCGAGAAGATCTTTGGCCCGTATCAGCAACCCCGCCGCTGGTTGCGCGACAACGGGGCAGAGCTGCATCGCTACAGGTTTGACGCAGAGCCGAGTTGACCTTGCGCGATTTTGTGACCACAAAAACGTATGATGAACGCGCGCCCCTCTGAAACCCAAACTGCCACGCATGACCGGGTGTACCGGGCTCTGCGATCTCGAATCATGCATGGAGAGATGGCGCCGGGTCAGGCGCTAACCCTGCGCGGCATCGGTAAGGAATTCGGTGTCTCGATGACACCGGCGCGTGAGGCGGTGCGCCGTCTGGCTGCTGAAGGGGCGTTGTTCCTGTCAAGCTCGGGGCGGGTCTCGACCCCTGAGCTGACCAATGACCGGATCGAGGAGTTGGCGGCGCTGCGTGCGTTGCTGGAGGTTGAGCTGGCAAGCCGGGCTTTGCCACGCGCGCATATTGCTCTGATCGACCGTCTACAGAGCATCAATATGACCGTTGCCGAGATGGTGACCAAACGAGACGCGGTTGGCTATATTCGGTCGAATCTGGAGTTTCACCGCACCTTGTATCTGCGTGCTCAGGCGCCTGCGATGCTGGCCATCGCCGAAACTGTTTGGTTGCAGTTGGGGCCAACGATGCGAGCGCTTTATGGACGTTTGCGGCGCACCGAGCCGCCACATTATCACAAGCTGATCATTGCTGCGCTCAAAGCCGGGGACGAGCCCGGCTTGCGTTTGGCGGTACGCTCGGATGTCACGCAAGGGTTGCGTTTGCTGGTGAGCTGAGCGGCTTCCCGCCGACATCGCATTGATGCTTTTCCCGGGCGTCACTCTACTGGCCTGCAAGGTTCTGCTGGGGTACGCTTTAGCCAAATCACAAACAAGAGCAGACCCCAACCATGATTACACGCCGTGCCTTTTCTTTTTGCCTTGGATCAACGTTATTGGCCGCCTGTACAGGCGGCAGTGCTCCGTCAAGCGCCCCTGCATCCCGAATGCGGGCAGTTCCTAACTCGGGCTGGGATAACTGGGTTGCCGGGTTCAAGACCCGCGCCGCATCGCAAGGGATTTCCCAGACCACCCTTGATCAGGCCTTTCGCGGGGCAGGGTACTTGCCCGATGTGATTGAACGCGACCGCAACCAGGTCGAGTTCAAGCGCTCGCTCGAGGATTATCTTGCCATCGCCGCCTCGGACGAGCGGATTGAAACCGGTCAGAAGATGCTACGGCAATATAACGGCACCCTGTCGCAGATCGAGGCACAGTACGGCGTGGACAAGGAAATTGTCGTGGCCATCTGGGGGCTGGAAAGCCGCTATGGCGCGCGGCGCGGGGATGTACCCGTGGTCTCAGCCACATCGACGCTAGCATATGACGGGCGGCGCGGCGCGTTTTTCGAAAAGCAATTGGTTGCGGCCCTGCGTATCTTGCAAGAAGGCGACACTACACCTGCCAACATGACCGGCAGCTGGGCCGGGGCGATGGGGCATACGCAGTTCATCCCGACCTCGTACCTCGCCTATGCTGTGGATTTCACCGGCGACGGGCGGCGCGATATCTGGTCCGAGGATCCGACGGACTCGCTGGCCTCTACGGCGTCGTATCTCGCACGTGCGGGATGGGTGCGGGGCCAGCCATGGGGCGGAGAGGCTGGAACCGTCTCGGGCTCACCGGTCGCCGTTTTGCAGCCTCAGACACCAGGGCCGCGTATTGCCGTATTCCGAAACTTTCAGGTGATCAAGCGCTACAACAACTCGGACAGCTACGCGATTGGCGTGGGTCACCTGGCCGACAGGATTGCGGGTGGCGCACCGTTTCAGGCGTCGTTCGGGCCGGACGCAAATGGTCTGACGCTGGAGGATCGGAAAGAGTTGCAGCGCCGTCTGACGTCAGCGGGTTATGACACCAAAGGCGCGGATGGGGTGATCGGTAAGAACACCACCTCTGCCATCAGCGCTTATCAAAGCGCCAACGGCCTGTCTGTTACCGGTGAGCCTTCGGTTGGTTTGCTGCGCCGATTGGGTGGCTGACGGTTACGCCGCCAGCCCTTTCGAGCCTATATCCAGGAATTTCTGGCGGCGGTCCTGAATCAGGGCCGCTGCATCCTTACCGTCCAGCTCTTTCAGCATGTCCGTAATGGCCGCACGCACGGCTTCCACGGCCGCAGGTCTGTCGCGATGTGCGCCGCCCTTGGGCTCGGAGATGATCCGGTCGCACACACCCAGCTTGTGCAGGTCTTGAGCGGTCAGGCGCAGCGCCTCGGCCGCCTCACGCATCTTTTCGGCATCTTTCCAAAGGATCGACGCGCAGCCTTCCGGCGAGATCACCGAATAGACCGAATGTTCCAGCATCGCGACACGGTTTGCAGTGGCAAACGCCACAGCGCCACCGGACCCACCTTCACCGATTATGACCGAGACCAAAGGCACGCCGATCTTCAGGCACATCTCGGTCGACCGCGCGATGGCTTCCGACTGGCCACGTTCCTCGGCCCCTTTGCCGGGGTAGGCCCCAGCTGTATCGATCAGGGTGATGACGGGCAGACCGAAACGCCCGGCCATCTCCATCAGGCGGACGGCCTTGCGATATCCTTCGGGGCGGGCCATGCCAAAGTTGCGCTCGATCCGCGATTTCGTATCGGAGCCTTTTTCGTGCCCAATCACCATTACCGGCTGATCGTTGAATCGCGCAAGTCCACCGATTACGGCCAGATCGTCGGCAAAGTTCCGATCACCGGCCAGCGGCGTGAACTCGGTGAACAGAGCATCCACGTAATTGTTGCAATGCGGACGTTCCGGATGACGCGCCACCTGGCATTTCCGCCAGGGAGTCAGATCGGCATAAAGCTCTTCCAGCAGCTTGGAGGCTTTGGCATCCAACGCGGCGGCTTCTTCGGCCACATCCATCTCTTCGTTGGTGCGGGCCAGCGCACGCAGCTCTTCAGCTTTGCCTTCAATCTCGGCCAGCGGTTTTTCGAAATCCAGATACTGGGTCATGACGCCTCTCAACGCGGAAGTTCCCTGCTATATGGCCTGAGGTTGCCCGGGATGCAACTCAGCAAGATTTGTGTGCTGTGGATGTGCGACCACGATTGAGCAAAGAGAAGGAAGGACACCAATGGCCACCAGCTACGAAGACCGCGTGCTGCGCGTTTTGGCATACATCCACGACAACCCGGCCAGGGACCTGTCACTGGATGCTTTGGCTGACGTGGCCGCCATGTCCCGGTTTCACTGGCACCGGGTGTTTCGCGCCCTGACCGGTGAAACCTGTGCCCAGGCGGTTCGGCGCATACGTCTGCACCAGGCGGCCACATGGCTGGTACGGTCAGACAAGGCGATCTCTGATATCGCCCTGTCTGTCGGTTATCCCAATCCAAGTTCTTTTGCGCGCGCCTTTTCCGAGGCTTATGGCAGCACCCCCGCTGCCTTTTGCAAGGCGGGTCAATTTCGACCCGCTCATCCAGATTTCAAAACCGGAGGATACCCAATGCATCCCGTTACAATCCGTAAAGAACCCGCCCGCCGCGTTGCCGCGCTACCCCACAAGGGGGCGTATTCCGAGATTGGCAAAAGCTTTGAAGCGTTTGGTGCCCTGTGCGAATCCCGCCGGCTTTGGCCGCAGGTTGGGCCTGTTCTGGCGTTGTACCTCGACAGCCCTGATGACGTGCCCGAGGATCAACTGCGCAGCTATGCCGGGGCAGAGTTTCGAGGCGATACGACCCCTGAAGACATGGACGAACTGTCGATCCCGGGCGGGAAAACGGCTGTGTTGACGTATAAGGGGTCGTATTCCGGGATCGCGGCTGCCTATCACAGCCTGTTCGGCAACTGGCTTCCTGAGTCGGATGAAGAGCCCGCAGATGAGCCTTGTTACGAAATTTACCTCAATGACCCGCGCGAAACAGCGCCCGAGGATCTGCTGACCGAGATTTGCTTGCCTTTGAAGTGATCCCAAACCAACCGGGCAGGGCGCGTCCGGGTCCTGCCCCTAGCTCTCGTGAGCACCTTCGGACCAATCGATCTGAAACAGCGCACCTTGTTGCGAGGGCAGGCAGCGTATCTGGGCTTGGGCCTGTTCCAGCACGGCGGCAACGATGGCTAGACCCATTCCGGTGCCGCCGGCATCGCGCCGTGTTGTAAAGAACGGCTGTGTAATTCTTTCACTGTTTCGGCTGGATACACCGCTGCCATCGTCCTGGATGCGCAGTGCGATGGGGTTTTCCTCGAACGTGATATCCACTCGCGTGGCCCCATGCTGCTGCGCATTTTGCAGCAGATGATGCAGCATGATCAGCCCCTGATCTTGTGACAAGGGCAGGTCGATGTCTTCAGGTGCTTTCAGGTCGACGTTCAGCCTCGGAAACTCGTGTGCGGCCTCAGTTATCAGGTCGACCAGCGAAGTATGTGATCCATCTGCCTGAATCGAGGCGCGGGCCAAATCCCGCAGGCGGTCTAGCAAAGTGGTCATACGCAGGCTTTCCGCCTGAATGTTTGACACCAATTTGCGTTGCCGATCAGCGGGAGCGTTGGGCGGGGTGTCCGCCAAAAGCTCTGCCGCGCCGAGGATCGCCGTGACCGGAGACTTCAGCTCATGCGTGACGTGGTTTGTATAGGTTTCGATCGCAGTGGATCGGTCCGAGAGAGTCGAGGCCATCGAAACGACGCTGTTGCCCAACTCGGCAAGCTCGCGCACACCATAATGCGGAACCGGGTCGGGCACGGGCTTGAGGCCACTTGCAACATCCCGACTTTGCGTACTGAGGTCGCGGATTGGTTTGGAAATCAACCGCCACATCAGGCCACCGACCAGCGCGGCGGACAGCACCATGAACGCCGTCACATAGCCTAGCGTATAACGCTCCTGAAACAGGAACTTGCCCAAGTCCATCGGGGTTCTGGACAGGTAAACCGCTCCGATCACCCGATCCGCAACCACCACCGGATGCGCCACAAACACCCGATATGAGGTGTCGCGGCTGATCGAGTTCAGCAGATGCCGGTTCGACTGATCCGCACGATAGCGCAGCAGGGTAACCGTTTCCCCCTGCAAGGCACGCGCAACTTCGGGCACATGGGCCAGCGAGCCAGCACCTTCGCCGCTGCTGGCTACGATCAGTCCTGCGTGATCCAGCAACAGATAGCCGGTCAACGTGGTCTTCTTGGTCAAAGTTGCCAGGTCGGACAAAGACTGCGCGATCTTTTCGTAGGGCGCGCCGATGCCCGTATCTACGACAACCGGATCGGGTCTGGGATCCGAGACCTGGCCACGAAACAAGTCCAGCCGGGGTGGAATGGGGTGATAGACCTGACTGCGATGCGCGATCTGTTCGTCGGACAGGGGGTAGCCCAGGGTGGGCTCGGTCTGCTGCTCGGCAAAAGCTGCGGCGTACACTTCAGCCAATAGGGCTGCCTGCGCCAACAGGCTACGTTCCGTATCCCGAACAAACTGGTTGCTCGACAATCGCGCGCCCAATACGCCGACGATCGGCAGGGTCACAAGCGCCAGGCAAACAAGACCAATGACCAGCGCCAAAGAGGGCCGCCATTTCTGCCGGACCTTCAGCACCGGCATTTGCCGAGTTTCACACCGACCCCATGCACTGTCTGGATAAGGTCGGGGTATCCTAACGCGCGCGCCTTTTGGCGGATATTGCGAATATGACTGTCGACCGTGCGCCCGGACAGATAGGTGTTTTGCCCATAGACCAGCTTGATCAAGTGCGACCGCGAATAGACCCGATCGGGTGATTTCACCAAGACGGACAGCACGGAAAACTCGATCCCGGTCAGTTGCACTTCAACCTCTGCCAATGTGCAGCGATGGGCGTTTTCGTCCAACGCGACATCTTGAAACCGGATCGATGTCGGGGCCTGCACTGATGCGGCAGATCGGGCGAGGATCGCCTTGATGCGCAGAACCAGCTCTCGCGGGCTGAAAGGCTTGGTGACATAATCATCCCCGCCAAGCTGAAATCCGAGGATACGGTCAATCTCGTCATCGCGGGCGGTCAGAAAAAGAACCGGGACATCCGATGTGCGTCGCAGTTCCTTGCAGGTCTCCAACCCGTCCATATCCGGCATCCCGATATCCAGAACCACCAGATCGGCCTTGCTGCCCTGCAACCGGTTCAGCGCTTCCAGCCCGGTCGCGGCTTCGGCGGTTGTAAAGCCTGAATCCTCCAGCGCAAACCGCACCACGTCGCGGATACGGGCGTCGTCATCTGCAATCAGGATATGATGGGTCATGGTGGTTTGTCGCGGGCTTTGCAAAGGGTTCCAGTTCACAGATCACACTGTCCTCGGGATGGTCAAGTAAGGCGTTGGTTCGGTTGCAGCCCTGCGGCCTGTACCATCTGATTTCATCGTCCAGCCACCAGCAATCCGTCCTCAGCTTATAGGGTAGAGCGCTCAAATCGACACCTTCCGACTGCGCGACAGGCGCAGCACGCCCAGAGCCAGCAGGATCACCATTCCGAACAGGGTTTGCGGTTCTGGGGTTGAAGATCCGCTGAAGCTCGTTTGCGGATAAGCGTGCGCGGTTACACCCGCCACCTGCGGCAGGGCAACAGAGATCGGCCTGGCCTGCATCCCGCTATCATTTACAATGGTCTTGGAGACGGCCACAAACGAAGTGTACCGGGTTTGCAGGCTGAACCTCAGGCCCAGATCCGTGATCCGCTCTTCCATGTCTGTTGAATCTCCGTCCTGTACGGCCATCGCTCTGTCCAGATCGGCAATTTTGGTGCGGGCCCAGGTCAGCGGAATCGCGGCGCTGCCGTTGCCCGTTGTGTCGTTTTCACTCGGCAGCGTAACAGCCAATGGCATACTGGCTTTGCACCCCTGTACCCGCCCGTCAACCAAGACTTCCGCAGGCCCGCCGCCGGTATACCGCGCCATCACCCGAACCGAACCACCGTCAAACAGGTCGGGAATGCGCTGAGGCACAACATCCGAAACTTCCAGATCACCCCAATCGACCGAAATATCGGTCAGCACCGGAGATTTCAGATCCCGCGCCAGTGTCTCTGCGACATCTGATGCTTCTTCGGTCGGATCAACATAGCGCGCATAGCCGCGCCCTTCCTCGGCCATGGCATCCAGCAGATATCGGTTCACCGCCGTGCCGACGCCAAAGGCATAGATGCGCGCCTCTCCGATCTGGCTGCGAATCCTATGCAGCACGCGTGCTTCATTGCCGATGTAGCCATCGCTCAGAAATACCACGATGCGCAGGGTATTGTTCGGTTGGCTCGCGGCGAAGGCGTGACGTATTGCGTTGTCGATTTCGGTGCCGCCCCCTGCCTTCAGATTGCGAACGTAGCGCTGCCCAGCCGCAATATTGCGCTGCGTTGCGGGCACGGCATCCGCAGCGAAGTCAGACGGGGCCGAGGCAAACCGAATGACCCTGAAATAGTCCTGCGGGCGCAAACCCTTTAGCGCGGCCTTCATGAACCGTTTGCTCGCGTTCAGCGGTTCACCACTCATCGACCCCGACGTGTCGAGCACAAAGATCAACTCGCGGGCTGCAATCTGGTCCGGTTCGGGCATAGACGGGGGTTCGATCAGCAGCGAGACAAACCCGCCCCTTGCATCGTGATGCGACAGCACACCGGCGGTCGTGTCCGCGCCGCCCAGAACATAGCGCAGAACCACATCGCGATTGTCGATCACACGCCCTTTGGCAAACCGTGCCGTCCAAGTTGCGCTATTCTGCGCGATGGTCAGATCATGTGTTGCGCTTTGCAGGTCCGAGACAGGCACAGCGGCCTTCAACGTCAGATCCAGAGAGACGCGCGCCGGGTCGATGGTATCCGGGATTGTCAGGCCAAACACCGGCGGATAATCGGGCAACTCTGCGACGGTCCAACCATCAACCTGTGTGGTGGTCCGGGTGCTGGGCATCTCAGGCTCCGCGTCCGCCATGGCGGCATTCAGCATAGCCTCATCTCCTTGAGGTACTCCTTGATAGCGAGGGCCGACAATCAGAGGCAGCACCAGTTCATACGCTCCGTCGATCTTGGGCACAGGTTGTACATAGCTCAGCGTCACCGTGATGGGCTGGCCAGGCATCAGATTGGCGATGTTCTGGGTGAACATGTTGGGGCGGTGCTGGGTCAGCAGGGCTGCGGCCTTGCCTTCCTGCTTGGCTGCTTCGAAGGTAGCCTCGGCATCGTCCTTCTGTTTGATCTGCGCCTCGACCACTTCCTCACCCACTTGCATCTGCATGGCGTAAACAGCGGCGTTCTGGTTGAGCGGGAACAGGTATTCAGCCGACATGGGCAAATCCGTAGGGTTGGCAAAGACCTGCCGGACATGAACCGTTGCCACGTCGCCCTGAATGTCGACATCCATGTCCGATTTCAGCAACGGCAGATCAACCTCACCGGACTCGGTTGCACCGATAACGCGTCCTGCGAAGTCCTCAGGCGTCTGTGCATAAAGTGCGGTTCCCCAAAGGCCGGGCAGGATCAATAGTACCGTACAGAATGTCAGTCGTTTCATATGTCTGTTCCCTCATTTTTTTGAATGTCCATGGCGACCAGCGCCGCTGCGTTCAGTTCGGCGGTAAGGCCGGGATCCAGCGTCCAGGGGGTAATGCGTTGCACGCTGCTCCAGGTGCCGCCTGTTCCGATCAGCCAGCGCCAGATGGCCTCGCCAACGCTGGGCGTGACTTGCCCGGATTGCGAAACATAGCTGACAGCCACTCGCCATATGTCCCCGTCCGGCCCGATCGCTTGGTAATAAGCGCTGGGCGTGCCCTCATGCCGGGTGCCCAGAAATCGCACTTTGTATCCCAGCCCCCGCAGGCAGATTTCAGGCGCGTGAAGGTGGCGCAGTGGTGCCCGTGTGCTGACCACGTTGACCCCCAGTGGACCGAACCGGGCTTTTTTTGCTGCGCCGCCATAGGTTTCGAAATAAGCGACCTCCAGCGGTTCCAACGGTACTTCGCGGGCCAGAAACCCGTGAATCTGAGAAGGCAGAGCCGGGCTTTCGACCGTTCCTGACACATCAACGGGATCAGGGCTGAGCGAAACAATGGCAAGGCTCGCACCCAGGCAGGCGAAGCCGACCGGCCAACTGGCATGTTTGGGCACTATGCCACTATTGATTGGCGCCCTTTGCACATTCCGGCTGCGCGGGCGGTAGAAAAGGGCAAAGGGCAGGATCGTGAGGCACAGGGTCGTCAGGCCGATCAGCGAATGCAGGGGCTCGGCCATCACATTCAGATCATTGACCAGACCTATAGCCAGCAATGAGATGCGCAGGCTGTTTCCCAGCGCTGCAAATCCGGCCACGGCCAGCAGGGCCAGACAAGCCGTCTGCCATCGTGGGCGCATGATCGCGTTCTGCGTCACCACAAAGGCCAGTGCCAGCAACAACCCTGACGCACCGGAACAGGGCAAATCCACCAGAATGTCTCGTTGATCCAGAGTGATGTGAACGCCTTCGCACAGCACGTCCGGGAACACACCCTTCAGCATCATGCAGGACAGGCTCGCCGAGATCATCTGCAGTGGAAATCCCAAGGTGCGTTGCAGAACCACCTCAGTGGGCAGGGCAAATAGAAACAGCGCGGCCATCCAGACCGGCGACAGGGCAAAAGGTCTGAGGTTCAGTCGCAACAATAAAGTCAGGGCAAACACGTCAACGGCCAGAGCAAGGGCGCTGAGAATATTGACGGCCATCATCTGACCCAGAAGTCGGATCAATGCCGCAAGAAACAACAAGGCTAGAACCGGGGTTCTGCCAGTCCCCACCGTCGGTCTACCACTGCGCAAGCTGGTCCAGGCAAGGCCCATGATCAACAGGACATAGAGATAACCATACGACCTGTAGGCTGGGCTGATCCAGCTTTGAACCAGCCACATCACAGGATGCGCTGCGAGAATGACCGAGGACCCAGCCAGTGCGAGCCACGATAGTGGGATGGAAGAAATCTTGTTCATGCCGCCAGACTGACGCGCCTATGCGCAGTTCACCTGTCGCATTTGTGCAGAATTTGATGAGACACCTGATCAGCGCGTAAAGTCATCTCACCGGGAAGGTCGGCCCGAAACAGGCTGGTGTCGCGGGGGGCAACCCAAGCGTAGATCACTTGGAAAATTGTGATGACTCACATCAGGGCAGTCTGCACTGACCGCGGTGCCAATGAGTGCCAGTTGTATTTTTGATGGATTTTTGAGTTCCAAAAGCAAAGGACGCGATTGGACCGAAGTCTCTGGTGTTTCCGGGAAACTTCAGGATTCATTCACGGGTTTGTGATTCAGATGTGCAACATTCTCGTGAATGCTTCATTTCCGTCTCTTTTCCGTCGAAATTTGTGCTGATAAGCGTGGGATAAAGTGTTGGGGTGGTAAATAGTGCGAGTGGGCAGATGAGAGCCGGAGCAAACGGTCATATAGCCATTACATGGTGTCAAACGGAGATTGACGGGCTTGAGGATGCACCTTTGGCCTGTTTGGCTGTTGGGGCCGCATGGTCATGGCGCGGTCAGGCTATTGTCCTGAATGCAGCAGTCGAACAAAGTGTTGGGCAGATGGGCGGCGGTCGCAGTGTCGTTAGCCGGGTCGATAGTCATTTCCCGGTGGTGCGTGAAATATCAGGTCCTGTGACCGGTGCTATGACCCTGACCAACGGAGCGCAAACGTTTTCCGCCAGTTTGATCCTCGACGGGGACGATAGAACGCCCACCCTTGTGTTCGAGTCGACATGCCCGCCGCGAGATGAAGATTTCTGGATCGTCGAAGTGACCGATCTGGTCTCTACCCTTAATCCGGTTGTTGAAAACAGCGCTACTGTTATCTCTTTCCCGGTTTGAGCCTGGCGTTTTGCCCGAACTGGCAATTTCCCGATCAAAACTGAAAGCCCTGTGGAATGCTGTGTTGACTCTGCCAGTTCTGCGGATATAAGCGCGGCTTCATTGGTGTTGGTGGCCCTCGCAAGGGGATGCCTGTCATGGGGGAAACCTCAAGAGGACAACGCCCTTCATAGTGGCCCTTTAGGCCTCGACCTAAACGAAGGAGATCAGCCGTGACCAAACGCACGTCTGCCAAGCACAAAATCGACCGCCGTATGGGCGAAAACATCTGGGGTCGTCCGAAATCCCCGGTCAACCGCCGCGAATATGGCCCCGGCCAGCATGGCCAGCGCCGCAAGGGCAAACTGTCCGATTTCGGTATCCAGTTGCGCGCCAAGCAGAAGCTGAAAGGCTACTATGGCGACCTGACCGAAAAGCAGTTTCGCCGCATCTATTCCGAAGCCGAACGTGTCTCTGGTGACACTGGTGAAAACCTGGTTGGTCTGCTGGAGCGCCGTCTGGACGCTGTTGTTTACCGCGCCAAGTTCGTTGCAACCGTATTTGCCGCGCGTCAGTTCGTTAACCACGGCCACGTCAAAGTGAACGGCAAGCGGGTTAACATCCCCAGCTACCGCGTCAAAGAAGGCGACGTGATCGAAGTACGCGACAAGTCCAAGCAACTGGCCGTTGTTCTGGAAGCCGCTGCTCTGGCCGAGCGCGATGTTCCTGACTACATCGACGCCGACCACTCGAAAATGACCGCCACTTTCGTGCGCGCCCCGGGCCTGAGCGATGTGCCTTACCCGGTCGTCATGGAACCGAACCTGGTCGTCGAATTCTACGCGAAGAACTAATCTTCGCCGACATACAGATTTACGAGGCCGCGCAATTTGCGCGGCCTTTTCTTGTTCAGGCTACACTTTTTGTTCCGATATCCTGTCGCGGAGATACGCCAAATTTGCGTGAATACTCGCGGCTGAACTGGGTCGGGCTTTCATATCCCACGTCAAAGGCCGCTTGCGACACACTGAGCGAGCCGTGAGACAGCAGTCGGCGCGCCTCCAGCAATCTGAGTTCTTTTTGATATTGTAGTGGTGACTTGGCGGTCACCTCTTTGAAATGCGTGTGAAAGGCGGAAAGGCTCATGCCCGCAGTTTGCGCAAGCTTGGATACGGGCAACGAGGTTCTAAAACCCGTCTGGATAACGTCAATGACCCGTGCGATCCGGCTGGCTGCACTGTCGCGCCATAACATTTGCCGCAGCATCCCGCCGTGATCGGCCTGTAGCAATCTATAATGGATCTCGCGGCTGATCATCGGGGCCAAGACCTTTGCGTCGGTCGGGTTCTGGCAGACGCGAAACAGGCGGGTCATAGCATCGATCAGATCGGGTGAGGCTTGGGATGCGGCCAGGCTATGCGCCGTTTCGATTTGGCCAGAGGCGGATTCAACCTCATCATAAAGGCTGCGCAACGTGGGCAAATTGAGTGAAAGGACGAGACTGACATAGGGTTTTTGACGGCTCGCTTCGGTGACGGCTGCCATAACGGGGACTGAATGGCTGACGATCAGCGAGTCTCCGGCCCCGAAATGGACCAGCCGGTTGCCGATACGTGTTTCTTTCTTTCCTTGTAGAACCAGGCAGACAATAGGTTCATAAACCTGTGCATCTATGGACTTGGTTTTGACATCATGCAGAAGCGCAAAACCTTCGAGCGCAGTCGGATAAAATGGTGCTTCTTCCGCTTTCCCTTCCACAAGTCCGCAGATATCCGTGATTAGCTCGGATTGGTTCAGGTTGGTCGCTCTCATGTGTTTAGCATATTGAACGGAATACTTGGCGAATAGCGGAATCCCTGATGTTCGGAGAATTAGGCAAGATTTGAGGAGAAATCGGCAGGCGTGGAATAGAAGGACAACTTATCTCACGGGCAGGCTAATCATTTCGGAGAAAGACCATGGCACAGACCATCCTCATCACCGGCGCGTCGTCCGGCATCGGAAAAGTCACGGCTCAGCTGTTTCAGAAGCAGGGCTGGAATGTCATTGCTACCATGCGCAGCCCCGAGAAAGAAGCAGAGCTTGCACCGTTAAAAAATGTCCTGGTGACCCGTCTGGACGTCACCGACGAAGAGTCCATCGGCTCAGCCGTAGCGGAAGGGATCGCGCGATTCGGCCAGATCGATGTCCTGCTGAACAATGCAGGCTACGGGGCCTATGGACCTTTGGAAGCCTTCCCTATGGAGCGCATTCGCCGTCAATTCGACACCAATGTCGTCGGCTTGCTGGCGGTAACCAAAGCCGTTCTGCCACATATGCGAGCCAATGGCTCGGGGTGCATCGTCAACATTTCATCCATCGGCGGGCAGATCACCTTCCCGCTTGGGGCGCTGTATCACGGCACAAAATTCGCGGTCGAAGGTCTGTCAGAGTCGCTGCACTACGAACTCGCTGCGGCTGGCATCAAGGTCAAGATTGTCGAGCCTGGAATGATCGCCACAGACTTCGGTGGCCGCTCGTTCGATTTCGTTAATGACGAAAACATGACCGAATATCAGCCTGTGGTTCAGGCCCTGTTCGGCGCCTGGGGCTCTGAAGAAATGGCGTCGCGCGCTTCGCCGCCCAGCGTTGTAGCCGAGGTGATCTGGGGGGCAGTGACGGATGGCACCGACACATTGCGGTATCGTGCGGGCGCGGATGCGGTTGAGTATCTCGACAACCGCAAAGCCTTGGACGACGCCACCTTTATCGGCGGTATGAAATCGATGCTCGGGCTGGACTAAGGTCTAAATCGGCAGCGGTCGCCCTTCGGCGATCGCTTCCATCGCGAAATACGAGGTCACGCTGTCCAGTTCGACCTTTTCGATCAGGCGTTGGTAGACTTTGTCATAGGAGGCCATGTCCTCGGTGACGACTTTCAACTGATAATCGTAATCACCGCCGATCCGGTGAAAATCCACGACTTCGGGGATTGTCAGAACATGGCTTCGGAACGCCTGAAGCCATTCGGCCGAATGATGCCGCGTGCGCAACATGACAAAGACCACAAGGCTCAACCCCAGTTTTTCACGTGCGATACGGGCAGTGGATCCAATCAGGACGCCATTTTCGTTCAAGGCCTTCAAGCGCCGCCAGCAGGCATTTTGTGACAGGCCAACACGATCCGCCAATTCACGCTGAGACAAGGTGGCATCCTTTTGAAGCTCTTTTAGAATGCTTGTGTCAATTTGATCTAGTTTTGATGTCATATCTGATCATATGACACAAAAATTTTGAAATCCAAGCAAAGATAGAGGAAGTTTCCGCATGGCTAATAAATCACATTGATAGGGCAGTTAGGAGCCAATGACATGACCCTGTCCAATTTTCGTGCGGAACTCCGTTCCACCACTCTCAATTCAAACCTGCGCGATGGGCTGATCGGAGAGAATGTTCTGATCCCGGGTCTGCATGGGGACGTACCGCTTGTTTATGCGGATTACGTCGCCTCGGGCCGTGCGCTGCGGCAGGTCGAAGACTTTGTCGCGCAACAGGTGTTGCCGTTTTACGCCAACAGCCACACCGAGGCCTCCTATTGCGGATCTTACATGACACGTCTGCGCCGTGAAGCGCGCGAAGAGATAACCCGCCTTGTTGGCGCGAGGGGAGAAGACGCGGTGATCTTCACCGGGTCCGGTGCCACGGCGGGGCTCAACCGGTTGGTCAGTCTGCTAGGGGTGGCAGAGGCTGACCAGCCGGTTGTTTTGATCGGTCCGTACGAGCATCATTCAAACATTCTGCCATGGCGTGAGAGCAAGGCGCAGGTGATCGAAATCCCCGAAGCCGAGGGTGGAGGTGTCGATCTGCAAGCGCTGAAAGGCGCGTTGGAAACGCATGCAGATGCTGATCTGCTGATCGGGTCCTTTTCAGCGGCATCCAACGTGACTGGCATTATCACCGATCCTGATCCGGTGACACGAATGCTCAAGGCGTATGGTGCGCTGGCCGTTTGGGATTATGCCGGGGGCGGGCCGTACCTGCCGATGGATATGGGGACTGCGGATGCGCGCAAGGATGCCATCGTGGTTTCCCCACATAAATTCCCCGGTGGTCCGGGCGCGTCGGGCGTTTTGATAGTGAACCAGTCTGCCGTACAGCGGGACTGCCCCAGCTGGCCTGGTGGCGGCACCGTCAGTTTCGTATCGCCCTGGCGCCACGACTACAGCGCCGATCTGTCAACTCGGGAAGAGGCGGGAACGCCCAACGTGATCGGAGACATTCGCGCGGCGCTGGCTTTCATCGTGAAGGATGTCGTCGGAACGGAGGAAATTGCCCGGCGCGAGGCGCAATTCAATCAGATGGCTCTGGAGGGGTGGAAAGACAACCCGAACCTGACCTTGCTTGGGGTCGATAACCCGCATCGATTGCCGATCTTCTCTTTCCTTGTCCGCGACAATTCCGGCCAACCCGTGCATCAGCAACTGTTCACTCGGATGCTCAGCGACATCTACGGCATTCAGGCGCGGGGTGGTTGCGCCTGCGCGGGGCCCTACGCGCATCGCTTGCTGGGCATTGATCGGGCGACGTCAGAAGAACTGCACGCGGCCTTGTCTACCGGGGAAGAGATGAAAAAGCCCGGCTGGGTGCGGCTGAACTTCTCGTATCTGATGAGCGAGGAAACGGTTCAGTTCATCATCGACAGCGTTAATGACTTGTCCCGCAGAACCGAAGAGTTCGTGCCCTATTACTATGCCGACCCGGCGACTGCGCGCTTCAAAGCCGCATGATGGAATTGCTGCTTTTCTCAACCCGTTGAGACAGGTATGAGAGGCCCATTCAACGGAGCCTCTCATGACCAAGATCACCCCACAACCCGGCATTATGGACATCGCGCTCTATCAGGGCGGGCAGTCGCATGTGGCCGGTGTGGAGCATGTGATCAAGCTGAGTTCGAACGAAAACCCGTTCGGGCCAAGCCCTAAGGCAATTGAGGCGGTGCGCAACAGCGCGGCCACTTTGCATCGTTATCCCAGCACGGATCACGCAAGCCTGCGCGTGGCCATCGGCGCACGTCACGGGCTGGACCCAGCGCGGATTATCTGTGGTGTCGGCAGTGATGAAGTGCTGCAATTCATCGCGCAGGCCTATGCGGGGCCGGGGGATGAGGTGATCTATACCGAGCATGGGTTTTCGATGTACCCGATCATTGCCCGCATGGCTGGCGCGACGCCGGTCATGGTGTCCGAGCGTGACCGCAAGGTGGATGTGGATGCCATTCTGGCCGCTGTAACGGGGCAGACGCGGATCGTGTTTGTCACAAATCCCGGCAATCCGACCTCGACCATGATCTCGAATGATGAGCTGGAGCGTCTAGCGCAGGTCCTGCCCGAAACCTGCCTGATGGTTCTGGATGGCGCTTATGCCGAATTTGTTGACGGGTTCGATGGTGGGGCATCGCTGGTTGACGCCCATGAGAATGTAATCATGACGCGCACCTTCTCGAAAGTGTATGGGCTGGGCGGCATGCGGGTTGGCTGGGGCTATGCGCATCAACCGATCATTGACGTTCTGAACCGGGTGCGCCAACCCTTCAACCTGTCACTGACCGCTCTGGCCGCGGCGGAGGCTGCGGTGAACGATGTGGAGTTTCTGTCTTTTTGCCAATCTGAAAACGCACGGCTGCGTGTGTGGCTGTCGGACGAATTGGCCAAGATCGGTGTGCCCTCGGACCCGTCCTGCACCAACTTCATCCTCGCACGTTTCGCAGACAGGGCCGAGGCCGAAGCCTGCGATGACTACCTCAAATCACAGGGTTTGATTGTACGCCGGGTTGCAGGCTACAACCTGCCCAACGCCTTGCGGATCACCGTGGGTGACGAAGAAGCCTGCCGCCGTGTGGTTGCGGCGATCACTGCATTTAAGAAGGGCGCAGCATGAGCCAGATTTACGACCGTGTTGCGCTGATCGGGCTGGGCCTGATTGCTTCGTCCATGTTCTGGGCGATCAAACGAGCAGGTCTGGCCGGGGAAGTGACAGGCTATGCCCGGTCTGAGGCCACTCGGGACACCGCGCGTAGGATTGGGCTGTGCGACCGCGTTTGCGATACCGCGCAAGAGGCCGTTGAAGGGGCCGATCTGGTTGTCCTCTGTGTCCCCGTCGGGGCCATGGGTGCCGTGGCAAAAGACATTGCGCCCGTTTTGAAACCCGGTGCGACCGTGTCGGATGTTGGCTCGGTCAAACGTCATGTCATTCAGGCGGTTCAGCCGCATATCCCAGCCGGCGTGCACTTTATTCCCGCGCACCCACTGGCAGGGACCGAGCATTCCGGCCCGGAATCGGGTTTCGCCGAGCTGTTCGACAACCGCTGGTGCCTGCTGGTCCCGGTCGAGAACTCGGACCCAGAGGCGATTGCCCGCCTACGCGCTTTGTGGGAAGGCATGGGGTCAAATGTCGATGAGATGGACGCAGATCACCATGATTTGGTGCTGGCGGTGACCTCTCATGCACCGCACCTGATTGCCTACACGATGGTTGGCGTGGCAGATGACCTGCGACGCGTAACCGACAGTGAGGTCATAAAATATTCGGCGGCCGGTTTTCGGGATTTCACCCGCATCGCAGCATCCGACCCGACCATGTGGCGTGATGTGTTCCTGTCCAACAAAGACGCGACGCTGGAAATTTTGGGCCGCTTCACCGAAGAGCTGTTCGCTTTGCAACGGGCTATCCGGACCGGCGACGGAGAGCATTTGTTTGACTACTTCACCCGGACCCGTGCTATTCGTCGCGGCATCATTGATGCGGGGCAGGATACGGATGCTCCGGATTTCGGACGCGGGAAGGCAGGTTCATGAAGCTGCGCTGGGGGCATGTTCTGATCGGGGTTTTGGCCATTGGAGCCATGACGTCACAGGCCGCGCCTCTGGACCGGTCCTTGCTGCCCCTGACGCGTCCGGCGCTGGATCAGGTCACCAAACCTGCCGCTGCTCTACCCCCGTTGCGCCCCGTAACACGCCCAGTTTTGCCGCAGGTCACAGCTGCGGCGGTGCGCCCGTCAGCTGTGCCGCTCAGACCTTTGATGCGGCCTGAATGGCTGGAGCAAGAGGTGCTGTTCAAGAAACGTAAGCTGCGCAAAAGCTCGGTCTGCGGTGACATCGCCATTCAAGGTAAACCAGTGGGCCGGGTCGGCAGCAAGAATTCAGCCTGCGGTGTCAAGGAAGCGGTGCAGGTCACCTCGGTCTCGGGTGTAGCGCTCAGCCGTCCGTCGACTATGGATTGCGGCACGGCGATCGCGTTGAACAATTGGGTCGACAAGACGGTCAAACCCACCTTCAAACGCCGCGGCCCCGTGGTTGAGTTGAACGTGGCGGCCCATTACGCCTGTCGGACCCGCAACAACCGCAAGGGAGCGCGGATATCCGAGCACGGCAAAGGGCGGGCAATTGATATCTCGGGCTTCAAGATGGCCGATGGTGAGATGGTGACGGTACTGAAAGGCTGGCGTAAGAACCCTTCGCAAAAGCAACTCAAGAAGATCTGGCGTGGGGCGTGCGGGCCTTTTGGCACTGTATTGGGGCCGAATTCAGACCGCTATCACAAGGATCATTTCCATCTGGACACGGCCCGCTATCGCAGCGGCGCTTACTGCCGCTAGCGCAAGATCAAGCGCGGGGCAGGGCCTAATGGCAAAGGTCCAAGGGCCACAAATCCATCCCGGAAGTTCAGCTGCAGGTCCAGCGCGTTGGGGTTTCCACCCAGTCCTGCCAGAAAATTCAGTGCTCGGGTCACAGGATCTACCGCCTGATCGGGCAGGGCGCCTGCCGCGTTGGCCATGGCGATCATGTCCCGCCAGTTTTCCGCTTTGACCGCGATTTCACCCGTTGGAATACCCTGCGCATCCACATCCAAACTGCCGGTCGCGAATAACCTGAGCTCTCCCCACTTGGCCTCGGCAAGGACAAGGTCGATCCTGACTGGCTGAGGTCGACCCTGTTCCAGCGCGGACCGGTCCCAGGGTTTATCGAAGGTCGCGACCATGTCCAGTTCCAGCGTGTCAAACGCCTGCGGCAGTGAGGTGGCGGATTTCATCAGGTTTCGCAGGTCATCGCCGGGGGTAAAACCATCCACACGAACAGCCATGTTATAAGCTTCGGGTGTGGCGGTTTGTTCCATCAACAGCTCTAACGTTCCGCCCGCGGCCAGTGCCTGCGAGTTCTCGGTGATGGACCAGGGGCCTGCGGTCAGCGCCATTTTTTCCAGAACCAGCGCCACGCCCGGCCGCAATTGCAAGTGCGCCTGCAATGCGTCTGCTTCGATCGTTGCAGTCTGGTCGAAATAAGACAGGCGCTGCGGTGTATCGGCAAAGCGCAAGATCTGACGCCCCGGCCAGATCGCGGGGCTTTCGAATTCGATCCAGTCCGCGCTCCAGGCTGTTCCGGTTGCCGGGTCTGCAAGGGCCGGATTGATCAACCGCGTCATGTGGTGGGTCGGATAGCCTGCCGTGGCAACGTCCGAGAAGTCCGCTTGCCAGCCCAGGTCTTGCTGCTGGTCGAACCAGCCGGTGATGGCATTGCGCAGTCCATATCCGGCAATGAACCAATAGGCGCTCCACAGAGCGGTGATAACGATGAACACTCGTAATAGACGGCGCATGAGCTTTGGCCCTTTTTCCTGCCTCGGAATTGATGTTTATAGGCCGAAACAGGCAAGGACCAGTGCAATGACGATGTGGGTATTCGGATATGGATCGCTGTTGTGGAATCCGGGCTTTCCGGTGGCGCGCAGCGAACGCGCAACGTTGCACGGGTTTGCCCGATCCTTCTGCATGAGCTCGATCCACCACCGCGGAACCGAGGAAAAACCGGGCCTGGTGCTGGCGCTGGATAAACAACTGAACGCGCATTGCACCGGTCTGGCGCTGGCGGTCGAGACAGGTCATGAAGACCGCACCCTGCACGAGCTGCGCGAACGCGAGTTGATTTCCTCGGCGTATGTCGAACGCATGCTGGATGTGCATCTGGAAAACGGCGACATCGTAAATGCCGTGACTTATGTGATCGACGTAGACCACGTCCAGTATTGCGGTGGGATGCCGTTGGAGGACCAGGCCCAGATCATCGCCCTCGCGGTCGGCGGGCGCGGTCCGAATGACGAATACCTTTATAACACCGCCGAACATCTGGCCGAGATCGGCCTGCGCGACCCCGATCTTGAGTGGTTGGCGCAACGGGTCCGCAGTATCACCGCATAAACTCTTGGCGTCACGAGCAGAATTTCGCTAGTTTCGACGCAGAGCAGGCAAATACCGGGAACCACGCGCATGGCGCAGGCACATCAGGGCGCGAGACCCCATTTCTCGCATCCAACTCGACAGATATTGTTGATGTTGATGGCGATCGGCCTGTCCGGGCTGGGGGTGTTTCTGGCGCTGCCATACGTCATGCCAGTTTTCTTCGCTAATCCGTACTTGAACGGGTTCATCCTGATGGTGTTCGTGATCGGCGTCTTGGCCTGTTTCTATCAGGTGACGCAACTGATCGGTTCTGTACGCTGGATCGAAGCTTTTGTCGGCGGCGTTGTTCGCGAAGATGCCCGTACACCTCAATTGTTGGCGCCTTTGGCTTCACTGCTGCGCGAACGGGGCGCTCGGTCGCAAATCAGTTCCTCGTCTACCCGTTCCATTCTGGATTCCGTAGCCGAGCGGGTCGAGGAAGAGCGGGAAATCACCCGCTATATCACCAATGTGCTGATCTATCTGGGTCTTTTGGGCACATTCTTCGGTCTGGCGACAACCGTTCCGGCCATTGTCGACACTATCCGTAGTCTGAACCCGCAGGAAGGTGAAGAAGGTCTGGCCGTCTTCAACCGGTTGATGACCGGGCTTGAGGCGCAGTTGCAGGGGATGGGCGTTGCATTCGGATCATCTCTGCTGGGTTTGGCCGGATCGCTTATTGTTGGTCTGCTGGAAGTATTTGCGGGTCACGGGCAAAACCGCTTCTATCGCGAGCTCGAAGAATGGCTGTCCTCAATCACGCGCGTGGGATTTGCCGGTGGCGAAGAGGGGGGCGCTGAAATCGCAGTGCTTACTCCTGTTCTGGACGCCATGTCCGAACAGATGGATGCCCTGCAGAATCTGTTTTCAGCTCAGGAAAGCGAGCGGGCAGAGGTTTCGGCCAAACTTGGGCAACTGGTCGATGTGATTGGTGAGATGAACAATCGCCAGGCCAATTCCGAAAGTGTCACCTCGGCGTTGGAACGCGTGGCTCTTGGGCAGGACGCGCTGTTGGATCACATGCGCGAACACGGCGCGGGAGAGGGTATCGACGCCGAAAGTCGGATGCGCCTGCGTTCTATGGACGTGCAACTGCTGCGCATTCTCGAAGAGATTTCGGCGGGTCGACAAGAAAGCATGAACGAATTCCGCAAGGATATCGAACTGCTGGTCAAGGCCCTGACCCTACCGCGCGACGCAGTGCGCACCACGCCGGAAGGAGAGTAACCCATGGCGCTGTCCCGCCGCACCGGTCAACGGTTCCAGGGCTCGGTCTGGCCCGGATTCGTGGATGCGATGACGGGGCTTTTGATGGTGCTGACCTTTGTCCTGACCATCTTCATGGTGATCCAGTTTGTGCTGCGTGAAACCATCTCGGGGCAGGAAGACGAACTGACCACATTGGCGGACGAAGTTGCAGCGCTTGCTGGTGCGCTGGGATTGGAAGAGCGTGAAAACAGCCGGTTGCAGGCCCGCCTTGGGGCATTGAACACGACCCTGTCGCAGGCCGAAGACGATCTGGCTCAGGCGCAATCGTTGATCGCTTCGCTGTCCACCGAGCGCGACCGTCAGGCCGCCGCGCTGGATCAGGCGCAGACGCAGATCACAAACTTCGAGGCGCAGGTTGCCGCCTTGTTGGCCGAACAGGAACGGGCGCTGGGCGATATCGCGGCGTTGGAGACGCAGCGCGAACAACTGCTGACCGAGCAAGAAGCGCTAAATCTCGCTCTGGCCCAAAGCCGTGACGAAATCGATGCGCAGACCGAAGCTGCCCGACTGGCTGCCGCGCGCCGTGAAGCTCTGGAAGCACTGGTCGCAGATCTGGAGCAAAGTGGTGAGGACCGGGCTGCGGAAATCACGGCCCTTAAACAGCAATTAAGCGATGAGGAAGCCGCCCGTCTGGCCGAAGCTGCTGCTGCTGAGGCATTGCGAAACCGCCTTCAGGATGCAGATGCCGAGCTGACGGCCATGACATTGGCATTGGAAGCGCAACGCAAAGAGGCCGAAGACACGCTGACCCTTCTGGCCGCCGCACAAGCCGCGCAGGCCGAGCTGGAACGCCGGTTCGGTGACGTGAATCCGGGTGAATTGAAGACTCAGCTAGAAGCCGCATTGCAGGCACAGACGCAAGCGCAGGCGGATGCTGCGGAACAGCGTACTTTGGCTGATCAGCGCCAGGCCCTTCTGGCCCTGGCTGAGTCGACGCTGTCGAATGAGAAAGAAATTTCGGCCGAGGCGCAGCGTGAGGCGGCCTTGTTGAACCAACAAATCGCCGCCCTGCGCGGGCAGTTGGGGTCGTTGCAGGCATTGCTTGATGATTTTGAAGAACGCAACGCTGTCGCCGAAGTGCAGATCCAAACATTGGGGCAGGATCTGAACGCGGCGCTGGCCCGTGCCGCATCTGAAGAGCGCAGGCGCCGCTTGCTGGAAGAAGCTGAACGTCTGCGCCTTGAGGCCGAGGCTGAAGAGTTGGCCGGTCAGAATGAGGAACTGGCGGCGCAGGCGGAAGACCTGCAACGTTATCGCTCGGAGTTCTTTGGTCGTTTGCGGGATGTTCTTGGCGATCAGGAAGGCGTGCGGATTGAAGGCGACCGGTTCGTGTTTTCGTCCGAAGTTCTGTTCCCAACGGGGTCAGCGGTGTTATCTGCAGAAGGACGCCAGGAAGTTGCCAAGGTTGCCAACATCCTGCGTAGCGTTGCGGCTGAGATACCGACCGGCCTCAATTGGGTGATCCGGGTCGACGGTCACACCGACAACGTTCCGCTGGCAGGAAATGGCCGGTATCGCGACAACTGGGAACTCAGCCAGGGCCGAGCGCTGTCGGTTGTGCGCTATATGGTTGATGCGCTGGATATCCCGCCCAACCGTCTGGCGGCCAACGGGTTTGGTGAGTTCCAGCCGGTCAATCCGGCTGACACGCCCGAGGCCCGTGCGCAAAACCGACGGATCGAGTTGAAACTGACCGAACGGTGATCCCGCCGACCCGTGACCTAAACTGTTTATTTTAAAAGATTTTAATTTTGGGCCAGATGAATTGCGGCAGCCGCACCCTATATCATAACCATAGGTTGATTGGGGCTGTGCGTGAAAGACAGGACAACAGATTTACACATAGCAGTCGATATCGCTCTGCAAGGCCCCCACCAGCGTGTGACATTGTGCCAGGCCAGGCGAGGGGTCAGGTTTTGGCTTAAACGGGTCGAACGCTTCGCACCTCATCTCTGGCTGGTTAAGGGAAAGCCTGAACAAGCATTCGAACGTGACCGATCATCCCACCAATTCTTGTGGAAATACGGCGCACCGGTTCCCAGAATTTTAGCTGAAGGCAAAGGGTATATTGCCATCGAACACGCCGGAGCCAGCCTGACCAGATTGTCCAAAGACAAGTCCGTCACCATGGCGGGAAAACTCATGGCGTGTCGCGCTGCTGGCCAGGCTTAGTTACGGCTTCATGGGATGGGTCTGGCTCATGGACGCCCGGCGTTTCGGGATATGTGCTGGGATGGGCGTCAGATAAGGTTCATCGACTTTGAGTATTTTGTGGCCACAAAGGCCGGGCGGCTTCGTAAAGCCCGCGATCTGAGCATTGCGATCCTGTCCGCCCTGTCTCAGGGCAGCACCGGACCTCGCTTTGCCTATAATGTTCTGTCCGCCTACTATGCGGCGTGGGACAGGAATCCAAAGGCCCTGCCGGTGCCATGCCCGGTGCAGGTGCGGAATGGCCAACCTCGTTTCTAACACCAAAAAAGAACTCGTTACGCACCCCCGGCAATCGCGTCCATTGTCCAATCAGCTTAGCGCCTGCCAAATCGAAAACTCTGGTCCGAAGTACCCGTGAAACATCGGGGCACCACGGGGTAATCTTCGGTCAGGAAATAGGCATAAGTCCCGTTGGGGTACTCTGTTGAAACGGTGAATGCGCCGTTGCATTGGTCTAGATTGCCGTGCCCCTGAACATAGACATAATCCTCATTAAATGTGCCATCATACCGCCCGTTCGGCGCGTTGCCACCCGGGCGTGTCCCGGATTTCAGACGATAAGAGGGCGTCATCTCAATGACTTTGCCGTCTACTACACCTGTCCTCGCGTAAATCGGAAAGCCATCTGCGGCGTACCCGATCAACGGTGAATGCGCAGCAGGGGACCATCCCAGAAGCTCGATCAACCCTGTAGGAACACCGTGATAGTGGTATTTTCCGTTCGGCTGCACATGGGCATAATTCGCATCCAACCCCAGAGCAATCGCTCCGCCCAACGCATTGTAGGACCAGCCGGATCTTGGGTTGCCATGCCAGAACTCGGCCGCAAGCGGGTCAAAAACAACCCCGTTGAGAGAAACCCCAAAGTTCCAGCCCATGCGCAGCGGTGTGAATGTGCCCTTGGTTTCGGGGGCTGTTGGCACCTTAAGGTTGACTTTCTGCCGTTCGATTTGGTGTGGATTGCCCCGGTTTGGAAACTGGCCAACCAGATGATCAGGAATCCCGTTGCCCTTCACTCTGATTGTGGTGTCATTTTCTTTCACTGAGGCCCTGTTTTTCCCGGGATCTATGGTGGCGGGCACCAATCTGAGAGGTTCTTTCGTCGTTTCGTCGTTTCGTCGTTTCGTCGTGATAGCGAAACCTGTGCTGTGCCGTTGCAACAGCTGCGATGGCCGAAAGGGCAAAAGCTGCGCCCCAAGTGATAGAAGTCTTGCTCACGTTCCAGTCCCTGTCCTGCGTAAATCATTGAAGATTACACGCGGCAGAGACCGGGTTCCGTCGCAATTACCCGTATTGGAACTAAGAAAAAAACCCGACGACAGGGATCGCCGGGCTTCTAAAAAGTGGTCTGTTTCCAATCAGTCCGCTGTTAACAGCGGAGGCTTGTCGCCTGGAATGCGCCGCTGATCCGGACCCATTATTTCAAGATCCAGCTCGCCCTTCTTGATCGAGACACGAACCACACCGCCTTTGGCTAGCTTGCCGAACAGCAGCTCCTCGGCCAGAGGTTTCTTAATGTGTTCCTGAATCACACGACCCAGAGGACGCGCACCCATTTTGTCATCATACCCTTTGTCGGCCAGCCACTCAGCAGCTTTGGGTGTCAGATCGATGGTTACACTGCGATCCAGCAGTTGCGCTTCAAGCTGCAAGACGAATTTCTCAACCACTTGCAGGATGACCTCTTTTGGTAGCGGTGCGAACGAAATCACAGCATCCAGACGGTTGCGGAATTCCGGCGTGAACATGCGCTCAATCGCAGCGGTGTCTTCGCCTTCGCGACGGTCGCGACCGAAGCCGATGGCTGCTTTGGCCTGTTCCTGCGCGCCCGCGTTTGAGGTCATGATCAGAACCACATTGCGGAAGTTCACGGTACGGCCGTTGTGATCCGTCAGCTCACCATGGTCCATCACCTGCAACAGGATGTTGAACACGTCCGGATGCGCTTTCTCGATTTCGTCCAACAACAGCACGCAATGCGGATGCTGGTCGACACCGTCGGTGAGCAAACCACCCTGATCAAACCCAACATAGCCCGGAGGTGCGCCGATCAGACGGCTGACCGCGTGTTTCTCCATGTATTCGGACATGTCAAAGCGCAGCAGCTCGACACCCAGCGTATCCGCCAGCTGTTTCGCCACCTCGGTCTTACCCACACCGGTTGGACCAGCGAACAGGTAGTTGCCGATGGGCTTTTCAGGCTCACGCAGACCAGCACGGGCCAGTTTGATCGCGCTGGATAGCGCCTCGATGGCCAGATCTTGACCAAACACCACGCGTTTCAGCGAAGCTTCGAGATCTTTCAGCACCTCGGCATCGTCCTTGGTGACGTTCTTGGGCGGGATGCGGGCGATCTTGGCGACGACTGCCTCAATCTCCTTTACCCCAATGGTCTTGCGACGCTTGCTTTCAGCGACCAGATGTTGCGCCGCGCCGGCCTCATCGATTACGTCGATGGCCTTGTCGGGCAGTTTGCGGTCGTTGATATAGCGGGCCGACAGCTCCACCGCAGTCTTGATCGCATCGGCGGTGTATTTGATGTCGTGATGCTCTTCAAAATAGGGTTTCAGACCGCGCAGGATTTTCACGCTGTCTTCGACCGAAGGTTCATTCACATCGATCTTCTGGAACCGGCGGCTCAGCGCACGGTCTTTTTCGAAATGCTGACGGAACTCTTTGTAAGTGGTCGAACCCATGGTACGCAGCTTGCCGCCCTGAAGCGCAGGCTTCAGCAGGTTCGAAGCATCCATCGCCCCGCCCGAGGTTGCACCGGCACCGATCACGGTATGGATTTCGTCAATGAACAGAACCGCGTCGGGGTGGTCTTCCAACTCTGTGACGACCGCCTTCAGACGTTCTTCAAAGTCACCGCGATAGCGGGTTCCGGCCAGCAGCGCGCCCATGTCCAAAGAATAGATCGTGGTGTTGGCCAGCACATCGGGGGCCTGTCCGCCGATGATCTTATGCGCCAGACCTTCGGCGATGGCGGTTTTACCCACGCCGGGATCCCCTACCAGCAGCGGATTGTTCTTGCGGCGACGGCACAGCACCTGGATGCAGCGTTCCACCTCGTCCGAGCGTCCGATCAACGGATCAACATCACCCGCCCGTGATTTCGCGTTCAGATCGACGCAGTATTTCCCCAGCGCGCTTTCTTTTTGTTCGGTTTCGCCAGATGTGGTCTGAGCGTCTTCTTCAACCTGATCCGCACCGGATACCGAGCGGCTTTCGCCATAAGCGGGATCTTTGGCCACGCCATGGGCGATGAAATTGACCGCGTCGTAACGGGTCATGTCCTGCTCTTGCAGGAAATAGGCGGCATTGCTTTCGCGCTCGGCGAAAACGGCAACCAGTACGTTGGCGCCGGTCACTTCGGTCCGGCCCGAGCTTTGTACGTGGATCGCGGCGCGCTGAATGACGCGCTGGAAGGCTGCCGTTGGAACGGCTTCGGACCCGTCGATATCCGTGACCAGATTCGACAGATCTTCGTCGATGAATTCCACCAGAGTGCTGCGCAGCTCGTCCAGATCGACGCTGCACGCCTTCATGACGCGCACCGCATCGGGTTCTTCCAGAAGCGCCAGCAGCAGATGCTCTAGCGTTGCAAATTCATGACGCCGTTCATTCGCGGCCGCCAAGGCCGCGTGGATGGCTTGTTCCAATGTGCTCGAGAATGAAGGCACGCGGGTGCTCCTCTGTATTGGGTCAGAAGGGGGCGAGCTTTCGGCCGGAACCCCATCCCAACCATGTCCTCATACTATTAGAGTTTGGTTGATCGTGCCCCGGCTTCAAGGGTTTTCTTGCTCTTGACAGTCACATTTGTTGTGACCGTGGCCGTGAAGAGGGGCAAATAGGCATCAAAATCGGTCTTTTCTACCCCGGATGTCCGCAAAAACGACCTCAGGGTTTGCGCCAACCATGCCCAAGTGTGCCTGAATCGCTGGGTCGGTGGCCCTCAGGAAAGGATTTGTGGCCTTTTCCATCGCCAGAATCGACGGAACGGTCGCCTTCCCGACGGCACGTGCTTGGTCAATCTCGGCGATGCGCGCCTTGAGGTCGGCGTTGTCTGGATCGATCGTAATGGCAAATTTGGCGTTGGACTGTGTGTATTCATGCCCCGAACAGACCAGAGTGCTGTCTGGTAGGGCGGCCAGTTTGCTAAGTGAGTCCCACATCTGTTCTGGTGTGCCCTCGAACAGACGTCCGCAGCCAAGCGCCATAAGGCTGTCGGCAGTGAACACGGCAGCACTTTGCGGCATATAAAAAGCGATATGCCCGACTGTGTGGCCGGATACATCAAGAACCTGAACCGGCTCACCTCCGATGTCAAAGCTATCGCCCTCGGCCACTTGCTGGTCCAGCGGTGGCAGGCGATGGGCATCCGCTGCAGCCCCGATGACCTGTGCCGGGTGTTTTTCCAGAATCCCAGCCAGCCCATCGACGTGATCCCAGTGGTGATGGGTCAGAAGCACGTGGGATAACGTCCATCCGCGTTCTTCCAGCACTTTCAGGATCGGTCCGGCCTCGGGCGCGTCGATCAACGCGGTCTGGCCATTGATGCCGTCATGGGCCAGATAGGCGTAGTTGTCGCTGAGGCATGGGATTGTAACGATTTCAAGAGGCATGGCCTTTTGCCCTTTCATTGCTAGACTGCGCCCAGCTAAGCCGATTGACCGGATGTCCGCAATGCATCTTGATGTGCAGGATCTGAGGAACTTCTACTACCGCAGTACGCTGGGGCGTGCGGCGCAAGCGGCCATTCGCGGACGCCTGAGCGAGCTTTGGCCCGAAGCAAAAGGCCAGACGGTGGCCGGATTTGGCTTTGCCGTGCCGTTGCTGCGCCCATACCTGGCGGATGCACGCCGGGTTATCGGTCTGATGCCCGGCCCGCAGGGTGTGATGCCCTGGCCTGCCGGGATGCCAAATGTTTCCGTTCTGACCGAAGAAACGCTCTGGCCGATTGAAACCGGTCACGTGGACAAGCTTGTCGTGATGCATGGGCTGGAAACGTCAGAGAGGCCGAACCAGCTGCTGGACGAATGTTGGCGTGTTCTGGGCCCCGGCGGTCGAGCTGTGTTCATTGTCCCGAACCGGGGGGGACTCTGGTCGCGGACAGACAAAACGCCGTTTGGCTACGGGCGCCCCTATACCGCCACTCAGCTGGAAAACCAGCTCAAGGCGCATCACTTCCTGCCCGAGGCGCATTGTTCGGCCCTGTACAGGCCTCCTTCCTTCCGCCGCTTCTGGTTGAAATCCGGCAGTTTGATCGAAAAAACCGGGCAACGGATTCCTACTGTCATGGCTGGGGGCGTGCTGATGGTCGAGGTCAGCAAGCACATTCGTCCGCCCAGCGGCAGCGTGACAAAAGACGCAGTCAAAAAACCGATCAAGGCGCTGGACGGTTTGTTGAAACCTGCGTGACAATCGCTGACATTCCGAAGCGACAAAATTGCGGGAAAAAAGTCACAGGAATCGCAAAAACCTGCATATTCGTAACATTTTTCAACTGGGCCAATGTGTTCAAACCGTCGCACTTGGCGTAAGTGCATGAAAATTAACAATTTGTGGATAATTCTGTTACCGCTATAGCGTATTGCTTGGTTGGAACACCTCTGCTACATCCCCGGTGATTTTGATCCCCGCCCTTTAAGGACGGGGTTTCTTCACGCCCCCGGGGTAGCTGCCGCACGCGAATTCGGGGCCCAAAGTATCGGAAGGGTGGACGTGTCCGAACCAGCTTCGATTTCCACTGGCATTGCCGAGCGCTATGCCACCGCGATCTT
The DNA here is from genome assembly GCF_059612325.1 of Ruegeria sp. CDSA021. Lineage (NCBI taxonomy): Bacteria > Pseudomonadati > Pseudomonadota > Alphaproteobacteria > Rhodobacterales > Roseobacteraceae > Ruegeria > Ruegeria sp. CDSA021. Next base: position 187,341 of record NZ_JBXWQJ010000007.1, on the reverse strand, counting down.
TGAGATCGCCAAAGAGAACAATGACCTTGCAGGTCTGGAATCCGGCATCAATGATCTGGCAGCAGCACTGGGCGACAGCGCCGAGTTGCGCGACCTGATCGCCTCGCCGCTGATTTCCCGCGTTGAACAGGAAGGCGCGATCACCGCAATCGCTGACAAGATGGCCCTGAACGCCATCCTGCGCAACACGCTGGGTCTGATGGCGCAGAAGCGCCGTCTGTTCGTCGTGCCGCAACTGGTGCAGGTTCTGCGCGACATGCTGGCGGACGAGCGTGGCGAAGTGACCGCGGATGTTGCCTCGGCCAAGGCGCTGACCAAGACGCAACTGGAAAAACTGTCCAAGACGCTGTCCGAGCGTGTGGGCAAGACCGTGACAATCAATGCGACCGTTGATGAAAGCCTCATCGGCGGTCTTGTCGTTAAAGTGGGCTCGAAGATGATCGATAGCTCGATCCGCTCGAAGCTCAACTCCCTACAGAATGCAATGAAAGAGGTCGGATAAATGGGAATCCAAGCTGCAGAGATTTCTGCAATCCTGAAGGACCAGATCAAGAATTTTGGTCAGGAAGCCGAAGTGGCCGAAATCGGTCGCGTGCTGAGCGTCGGTGACGGGATTGCCCGTGTATACGGCCTGGACAACGTGCAAGCCGGTGAGATGGTCGAATTCCCCGGCGGCATCATGGGCATGGCGCTGAACCTGGAAAGTGACAACGTTGGTGTTGTTATCTTCGGTTCCGACCGTGACATCAAAGAAGGTGACACTGTCAAGCGCACCAATTCGATCGTGGACGTTCCGATCGGTGACGAGCTGCTGGGCCGTGTTGTTGACGGTCTGGGCAACCCGCTGGACGGCAAAGGTCCGATCAACGCTTCCAAGCGTGGTGTTGCAGACGTAAAAGCGCCGGGCATCATCCCGCGTAAATCGGTTCACGAGCCGATGGCAACCGGCCTGAAATCGGTTGACGCGATGATCCCGATTGGCCGTGGCCAGCGGGAACTGATCATTGGTGACCGTCAGACCGGTAAAACTGCCGTTGCTCTGGACGCGATCCTGAACCAGAAAACTTACAACGAAGCAGCTGGCGACGACGAGTCGAAGAAGCTGTACTGCGTTTACGTCGCGATCGGCCAGAAGCGTTCGACCGTTGCACAGCTGGTGAAGAAGCTGGAAGAATCCGGCGCGATTGACTACTCGATCGTTGTGGCCGCCACCGCGTCCGACCCGGCGCCGATGCAGTTCCTGGCACCTTACGCCGCAACCGCGATGGCCGAATACTTCCGCGACAACGGCCGCCACGCGCTGATCATCTATGATGACCTGTCGAAACAGGCTGTGTCTTATCGTCAGATGTCGCTGCTGCTGCGTCGTCCGCCCGGCCGTGAAGCCTATCCTGGTGACGTTTTCTACCTCCACTCCCGCCTGCTGGAGCGTTCGGCGAAGCTGAACGAAGACTTCGGTGCGGGCTCGCTGACCGCACTGCCGGTTATTGAAACTCAGGGTGGTGACGTTTCGGCGTTTATTCCGACCAACGTGATTTCGATCACCGACGGCCAGATCTTCCTCGAAACCGAGCTGTTCTACCAGGGCATCCGTCCTGCTGTGAACACCGGTCTGTCGGTTTCGCGTGTGGGCTCTTCGGCTCAGACCAACTCGATGAAGTCGGTTGCCGGTCCGGTTAAGTTGGAACTGGCTCAGTACCGCGAAATGGCTGCGTTTGCGCAGTTCGGTTCCGACCTTGACGCCGCGACCCAGCAGCTGCTGAACCGTGGTGCCCGTCTGACCGAGCTGATGAAACAGCCTCAGTACTCACCGCTGACCAACGCTGAAATCGTCTGCGTCATCTTCGCTGGCACCAATGGCTACCTGGACAAGATCGATGTATCCGAAGTTGGCCGCTACGAAGCTGGCCTGCTGGCGCATCTGCGCGGCAAGCACGCCGACCTGCTTCAGTGGATCACCGACGAAGATCCCAAGATCAAGGGCGACGCTTCCGACAAGATCAAGGCTGCGATTGACGAATACGCCGCAACCTTCGCTTAAGGGAGAGGCGGGCACATGCCAAATCTTAAGGATCTTAAAAACAGGATCGAGTCGGTCAAATCGACCCGCAAGATCACCAAGGCCATGCAGATGGTCGCGGCTGCAAAACTTCGCCGCGCCCAGGAATCTGCCGAAGCCTCTCGCCCCTACACCGCACGGTTCAATGCCGTGATGGCGGGGCTGGCGGCATCGGTCGGGGGCAGCGACAGCGCCCCCAAACTGCTCCGTGGTACGGGCAGTGATGATGTCCATCTGCTGGTTGTCATGACAGCAGAACGTGGCCTGTGTGGCGGCTTCAACTCGAACATCGCCAAGCTGGCCCGTGCCAAAGCTTACGAACTGAAGGCCAAGGGCAAGACGGTTAAGATTTTGACCGTTGGCAAGAAAGGCCGCGATGCGATCAAGCGTGACTATGGCGATCTGTTCGTCGGTCATGTCGATCTGAGCGAGGTCAAGCGTCTGGGATATTCCAACGCGCAGGACATCGCCAAAGACGTCCTGTCCCGTTTCGACGCGGGTGAGTTCGACGTAGCCACGATCTTCTACTCGAAGTTCGTCAACGTCGTGAGCCAGATACCAACGGCGCAACAGATCATCCCTGCCTCGTTCGAGGATATCGAAGGGGACGACAGCGGCGCGGTCTTCGATTACGAGCCCAGCGAAGAGGCCATCTTGGCCGATCTGCTGCCTAAAGGGGTTGCGACTGCAATCTTCTCGGGTCTGCTTGAAAACGGGGCCTCGGAACAGGGTGCACGGATGTCTGCGATGGACAACGCGACACGCAACGCGGGTGAAATGATCGACAAACTGACGATCCAGTTCAACCGCTCGCGTCAGGCCGTGATCACCAACGAGCTGATTGAAATCATTTCCGGCGCCGAAGCGCTGTAGAGACAAACCGGAGACGAAACATGGCGAATGCAAAAGGCAAAGTCACTCAGATTATCGGGGCCGTCGTCGACGTGCACTTTGATGATGAGCTGCCTGAAATTCTGAACGCGCTGGATACCACCAACAACGGCAAGAAGCTGGTTTTGGAAGTAGCACAGCACCTGGGCGAAAACACTGTCCGCACCATTGCAATGGACGCAACCGAAGGTCTGGTTCGTGGCGAAGAAGTCACCGACACCGGCGCACCGATCGCGGTTCCGGTCGGCAACGCGACTTTGGGCCGTATCCTGAACGTTGTGGGTGAGCCCATCGACGAAAAGGGTCCCGTCGAAACAACTGAAACCCGCGCCATCCACCAGGAAGCACCGGATTTCGCGGATCAGGCAACTGAATCCGAAGTTCTGGTCACCGGCATCAAGGTTGTTGACCTGCTGGCCCCTTACGCCAAAGGCGGTAAGATCGGCCTGTTCGGCGGCGCCGGTGTTGGCAAAACCGTTCTGATCATGGAACTGATTAACAACATCGCCAAAGTGCACTCGGGCGTGTCCGTGTTCGCGGGTGTTGGTGAGCGGACCCGTGAAGGCAACGACCTGTATCACGAGATGATCGAATCCGGCGTTATCGTTCCTGACAAGCTGGAAGATTCGAAAATCGCCCTGGTCTATGGTCAGATGAACGAGCCTCCGGGTGCGCGTATGCGGATCGCTCTGTCGGGTCTGACCCTGGCGGAACAGTTCCGTGACGCAACCGGCGCCGACGTTCTGTTCTTTGTCGACAACATCTTCCGCTTCACGCAGGCGGGTTCCGAGGTTTCGGCTCTGCTGGGTCGTATTCCTTCCGCTGTGGGCTACCAGCCGACGCTGGCGACCGACATGGGCGCGATGCAGGAACGCATCACTTCGACCAAATCGGGCTCGATCACGTCCGTGCAGGCCGTTTATGTTCCTGCGGATGACTTGACCGACCCTGCGCCGGCCACGTCGTTTGCGCACTTGGACGCGACCACCGTTTTGAACCGTGCGATCTCGGAAAAGGGTATCTACCCGGCCGTTGACCCGCTCGACTCGACTTCGCGTCTGCTCGACCCGGCTATCGTTGGTGAAGAGCACTATACCGTTGCGACTGACGTTCAGCAGATCCTCCAACGCTACAAGTCGCTGCAGGACATCATTGCCATCCTTGGCATGGATGAACTGTCGGAAGAGGACAAACTGACCGTGGCCCGCGCCCGTAAGATCGAACGCTTCCTGTCACAGCCGTTCGATGTGGCCGAGGTTTTCACCGGTTCGCCCGGTGTTCAGGTTCCTCTGGATGTCACCATCGCGTCGTTCAAGGCCGTTGTGGCCGGCAAATACGATCACCTTCCCGAGGCGGCCTTCCTGATGGTTGGCGGCATCGACGAAGTGATCGCCAAAGCGGAGAAGATGGCCGCAGAAGCCGCCTAAGGAGCACACCTGATGGCAAACACGATGCAATTCGACCTCGTCAGCCCCGAGCGGAGCTTAGCTTCGCTCAGCGCGACCGCGGTCCAGATTCCCGGCGCGGACGGGGACATGACGGCGATGCCCGATCATGCGCCCACCATCACCACGCTGCGCCCCGGTCTGCTGAAGGTTGAGGCACCCGAAGGGTCCAGCGAATACCTGGTCACTGGCGGGTTTGCCCAGATCAACGGCGACAGCTTGTCGGTTCTGGCCGAAAAGGCCATTCCGATAGCGGAAGTGACCCGGGCGCATCTGGACGAGTTGATCGAAGACGCCCGCGCCTCGCACGAGGCCGCCAAGGGTGGCGATGATCAGACCATTGTCGACGACGCGGCAAAACTGCTGGCCGACATGGAAGCGCTTGGAACACATATGAGCCTTTAAAAGGCTTATCCGTAAAAAATTTGAGCGGCCTCGCAATTGCGGGGCCGTTTTTTTGTCGTGCTTTTGCCGAAGTGCCGGGGTAAGTTGCGGGAATTCAAGAATAATGATGACATAATGAAAAAGTTCCTAACCCATCCCATTGGAATTGATCAGGGTGAAGACGTCCTGTTTTCGGAATTTGCCGAAGGCGGCGAAATGTGGACGGGGCAGGGGCCTCGTGAACGCCGCACACCCATTCAGTTCAAAGAAGCCTTTCGCACTCCGCCCGTGGTACAGATCGGAATCTCGCTTTGGGATGTCGACACGTCCTCGGCTCTACGCGCCGAGGTTCAGGCCGAAAACATCACCACCCAGGGCTTTGACGCAGTATTTCGAACTTGGTCCGACACTCGGATTGCCCGCATCCGCGCGAGCTGGACTGCAATAGGCGAGGTCGCGCACCCGGATGACTGGAACATTTCCTGACCCGGGTTAGCCGTGTTTTCAAGCGTTCTAACTGCAGCTTGTAACTTAGTCTTCTTGCGTTTCGATCATATCCACTCGCGTTGCGTGGCGACCGCCTTCGAACTCGGCGCCTAGGAATGCGTCCACGATTTCCAGCGCTTGACCTTCGCCGACAACGCGCGCGCCGATCGACAGCATGTTGGCGTCGTTGTGCTGGCGGATCATACGGGCCGAGAATGCGTCTGAACACACACCGCAGCGAATGCCCGGTACTTTGTTTGCGGCCATCATGATGCCCTGACCGGTACCGCACAGGATGATGCCCAAACTGCAATCGCCCGATACGACAGCTTCAGCTGCCGCTTTGCCGTGCTTGGGGTAATGTGTGCTTTCGGGCGTCGTCGGGCCGATATCGACCACGTCCCAGCCTTGTTGGGCGATGTGTTTTGCCACGGCCTGACGCAGATCGATCGCGGCGTGGTCACTGGACAGGACAATGCGTTTGCTTGCGGTCATCGGAGGTTTTTCCCCTCTTTCGCGGATCCACGCACATGCCGGTGAGCAGCGGGCAGGGCGGATCAGATTTCGAAAAGCAAAAGGGCGGCTTGTCTGGCCGCCCCTCAGAACTCAATCCATCTGGTACATGGATTCGTAGATCGGCGTCAGCGTTTTGTCTTCGAACAGCGAAGACACGCTGGTGCCGTTCCAGATGTTCAGGATCGCCTGAGTAAAGATCGGCGCGGTAGGCACGATGCGGATGTTCTTGGCCTTGGCAATCTCTTTGGTCGGCTGGATCGTGTCAGTCAGAACCAGCGATTTCATCACCGAGTTGGTGACACGCTCGACCGCAGGGCCGCTCATGACGCCATGCGTGATGTAGGAGTGAACCTCTTTCGCGCCGTTATCCAGCAGAACTTGTGCCGCCTTGCACAGCGTTCCGGCGGTGTCACACATGTCGTCCACGATCAGGCAGATCTTGTCCTTCACGTCGCCGATCACTGTCATCTCTGCCACTTCGCCTGCTTTCTCGCGGCGTTTGTCCACGATCGACAGGGGCGCGTTAATCCGCTTGGCCAGCTCGCGCGCACGCGCCACGCCGCCGACGTCGGGTGAAACCACCATGATCTCATCCAGGCTGTCCTTGAACTGGTTCTTTACGTCCAAAGCAAAGATCGGCGAGGCATAGAGGTTGTCGACGGGCATATCGAAAAAGCCCTGAATCTGCGCTGCGTGCAGGTCCATGGTCAGAATCCGTTCGATCCCTGCACCGGTCAGCATGTTGGCCACCAGCTTAGCACTGATTGGCGTCCGGGCTTTGGTGCGGCGGTCCTGACGGGCGTAACCGAAATAGGGGATCACAGCCGTAATCCGCTGGGCTGATGACCGGCGCAGCGCATCGGCGATGATCAGCAGCTCCATCAGGTTGTCATTGGCCGGGTTCGAGGTCGGCTGGATAATGAACATATCTTCGCCGCGTACGTTCTCGAATACCTCGACGAAGATCTCGCCGTCATTGAAGCGTTCGACGCGCGCATCGACCAGACCCTGGTCAACGCCGCGATACAGGCTCATGCGGCGTGCGATGGTTTTAGCAAGAGGAAGGTTGGCGTTCCCAGCGATGAGCTTGGGTTCGTGAAGTGTCGGCATCGGCTGAAGGTCCCCGGGCAGCAATGGCAATGTGACAGATTCGTGATGTTGACACCGCTTAGCATGGCCTTAACGTCCCGCAAAGGTAACGCAGCGGAGAAAGTGAACATGACCCGGATTGACTACTATTTTGCGACAATTTCACCCTACACTTATCTGGCCGGAAACCGACTGGAAGAGATCACGGCGAAACATGGCGCGACCATCAATTACAAACCGCTGGACATCATGGCCCTGTTCTCGCGCACCGGAGGTACGCCACCGAAAGACCGTCATATCTCGCGCATCGAATACCGCGCACAGGACTTGTTGCGCCAAGCCAAACGTCTGGGTTTAGATTTCAACCTGAAACCCATGCATTGGCCGACCAATATGGCGCCGTCCTCATATGCGGTGATCGCTGCGACAAAGGACGGGTCTGGGGATGTGGGCAAGCTGTGCCAATTGATCCTGCGCGCTTGCTGGGCCGAAGAGAAAGACGTGGCACAGGACGACGTGATCCGCGATTGTTTGGCAAATTCCGGCTTTGATCCAGATCTGGCTAACAGCGGATTGCTGGTCGGTGCCGAAACCTATGCCGCCAATCTGGAAGAGGCCGTGGATCAAGGCGCGTTCGGTGCGCCATTCTATATCACGCCAGACGGTCAGCGGTTCTGGGGTCAGGACAGTCTGGATGATTTGGATCGGCATCTGACCGAGATGAAGGAATGACAGCCGCGGCCGCGGCGCGATCGGTATTTGTCCGAAGGCTGGGGAAGGGGGAGCGGAAACTGCTTGCCCTCCACTGCACGATTGCGCATTCCGGTGCGTGGTCGGGCTTGGCCAACATGCTGAGCGGTGACGCGACCTTGATTGCCCCGGACATGCTTTCGCATGGAAAAAGCCCGGATTGGGACGGACAGAGTGACTTCTTTGACCAAGTGACCAATCCGGCCGCGGCCCAGTTGTCCGAACGAATGGAATTGATCGGTCATTCCTTTGGGGCGATGATTGCGTTGAGGCTGGCGATAGAGTACCCGGAAAGGGTACGCAGCTTGATCCTGATCGAACCCGTGTTCTTTGCTGTCGCGAAGCAAGATGCGCCACTTCTGTTCGAGCAGCACGAAGAAGACTTCAAGCCCATAAGCGCGGCCTTCAAAGCAGGTGACAAGGTTCTGGCCGCGCGACTGTTCAACAGGATGTGGAGCACCCAGATCAGCCCCAAATGGCCTGATTTGCCCGAACGGACAAAGGCTAACATGGTGCGCGGGATAGGTGCCGTTCCAGCAGTGCACTCTGCGATCTATGACGATCAGGCGGGGTTGCTTTCGCCTGGAAAGCTCGATCGTTTGTCGATGCCGGTCCTGTTGCTGAGCGGGTCGGAAACGCATCCCGTGATGCAAGCGATATGCGAAAGCTTGCAGCAACGGCTGCCAGGCGCGCGTCATGAGGTGGTAAGAGGGGCGGGGCATATGCTGCCCATCTCACACCCAAATGAGACCAGCGCGCTGCTGCAGGAGTTCTGGCTATCTAACGCCTTATCTTCGGTTAAAGCAGATTAAGAAACTGATCGATCTCAGCCGACCCGATGGACCAGTCGCAGACCAATCGGCAGGCGAGACTTTCGTCGTCATTCTCGCCTTCCAGCTCATCCCCCCAGAGGTGATAGATCGCGCCCGCCTCATGCAGCTGTTTGTGTTTCGCGCGTGGGAAAGCGGCAAAGATCATGTTGGCCTGCGGCTCGTGCAAAAATTCAGCACCCTTAGCACGCAAACCATCGGCCAGCCGGGCACAGTTTGCATTGGCCTGACGCGCCGATTGCAGCCACAGGTCATCCTCAAGATAAGCCGCCATCTGAGCGGACAGATAGCGATGTTTGGAAAACAGATGCGCCCCGCGTTTGCGCCGCAGCTCAAACTCCCAGGCTTTGCTTTCGTCGAAGAACACCACCGCTTCAACACCCATCAAACCGTTCTTGGTGCCGCCAAAGCTGACCGCATCAACGCCCGCTTTCCACGTCATGTCAGCCGAGGAACAATTCAGGGCGACAAGCGCATTGGTGAACCGTGCACCATCCATATGGACGGGCAAGCCATATTCCTTTGCGATCCCACACAGCGCCTGCAGTTCTTCCAGCGAATAGACCGATCCACGCTCGGTCACCTGTGTGATCGACACAGGCCCGCGCTGCGGTCCGTGCACTCCGCGCGTTTCTTCGCCCAGGATCGACCCGCGCAACGCATCGGGGGTCATCTTGTCGCCGCCGGGGACAAGGGTCAGCTTGGCGCCAGTGTAAAACTCGGGGGCGTTGCATTCGTCTTCATGGATATGAGCGACCGGAGAGCAGAAGATCGTTTCCCAGGGATTGGACAGGGTCGCCAGAGCCAGCGAATTTGCCGCCGTTCCTGTCGCTACCAGATAAACGGCAGCGCCGGGGGCCTCAAAGATGCTGCGGATGCGATCGCGCACCTCATTCATCATCGTATCGGCGCCATAGGCCATCTGATAGCCCTGATTGGCCTCGGCCAGTTTGGCCATGACCTGAGGGTGAACCGGGCCGGAATTGTCAGACGCGAAATACATCAGTTTGGCTCCTCGATTATGTAATCTTCCCACTCTTCCATGGGGGTTTCAAACTCCGACACCGTGCGTCCCTGAACCGAGACACCTGCCGCGTGCACGCTGTCCTGTGTACCCGATACCAAAGGGTGCCAGTCGTAAAGCGGCTTGCCTTCCCACAACAGCCGATACGCGCAGGTTTGCGGCAACCAATAGGCGTGTTCGTCGATATTGTCGGGCGTCATGACGATGCATTCAGGCACGAATTGGTGCCGGATGTCGTATTGAGTGCAGCGGCAGCTTTCATCGTCCAGCAGACGGCAGGCAACGCAGGTCAGGGCAACTTCGCCCGAGTCCTCATCCTCCAGCTTGTTCAGGCAGCATTTACCGCAGCCGTCGCACAGGGCCTCCCACTCGCGCTGGTTCATCTTGCGCAGCGGTTTGCGTTCCCAAAACCGGGCAGGCAGGCCCGCGCGTTCAATCGGATCAGCGCTCATAGGGCGGCCAAAATGCCTTGGGCTTTTTCGCAATCGGCATTCATCTGCGCGATCAAGTCATCCAGCCCGTCAAAGGTCATTTCAGGGCGCAGAAAATCGATCAGGCCAACCGACAGCGTTGCTCCGTACAGATCACCGGAAAAGTCGAAAAGGAAAGTTTCGATATTGGGCACTTCGCCGTGAAACATCGGGCGCACCCCGACCGAGGCCGCACCGTGATAGCTGCCCTGATGCGGGCCATCCAGCACGTCGACCAATACGGCGTAGACTCCGAATTTGGGCGGGTGCAGCCCTTCGATGGACATGTTTGCGGTGGGAAAGCCCAGCTCCCGCCCGCGCTGCTCACCACCAATTACTTCGCCCTCGATCCTGTGCCAATGGCCCAACATCGCGGCAGCGTCCCTTGGGCGGCCCTCGCTCAGCGCGGTTCGGATGGCGGTTGACGAAACGACATTCTTGGACCGTTCCATCAAGGGGGCAATTGTCACGCCGAATCCCATCTCTTGCCCGAACCGCACCAGATCATCGGCGGTACCGCTGCGGCCTTTACCAAAGCAGAAATCGGACCCCACAACGACATGAGACAGGCCCAGCCCGTCACAGATCACATTGCGCGCAAACTCTTCCGGGGAAAGCCCTGCCAGTGCCGCGTTGAACGGCAATTCATACAGTTTCTGTACGCCCAGTTTTTTCAGCCGGTGCGCCCGCGCATTTCCCCTCATCAACCGGAACGGAGGAGAGGCAGGCGCAAAAAATTCACGCGGATGCGGCTCGAAAGTCATCACACCCAGTGGCGCGTCGGGGGCCGATTTACGGGCCAGTTCTATGACCGATTGGTGCCCCATATGGACGCCATCAAAATTCCCGATCGCCACGCTGGCACCGCGGTCTGTTGGCTCTACAAACTGAAAGTCTCGGATGATCTGCATGCGAAGTGGGTACTGTTCATACAACCTATGTTCAAGCACCTCATCCACGTGCTGAACAAATTCCTGTGTGAGTTGATGCACGTCTCTCTCTCATCAGGCATACACAATGGGGTCCTAGATCGATTTCAACCTTGATCGAACGTACTTTGCCGCGGATCGGAAATGGCTGGGCCCGGCAGCTTCGGCCCATCGACCTACTGTCCAGTTGTTGTGCGCGCCTTTCATTGGATCGCCGTAAAGCTCAGTATCGGAACAGGATTGAATTAAAGCGTTCAACTTCTCCTCCGCTTGGTCCAAAGCCGTCACCGCCTCGCCCCAGGACAAACGCGCCTGTTTCTGACGGAGTTCTGCATTGTAGCGCCGAAGCTCGTTCCATTTGTAACCTTCGGCCGGGAAGTGGACCTGTTTTCCGGCCAGACCGTCAGCATACCAACCCAGAAAGAGGTCAATCCAATGCGCACGGTGCCCGATCACATCTTTGATCGAAGTGTCTTCGTCATCTTTGCGCCGGGCATCTTTTACCGAAACGGCGGAAATCAGTGCTTTCAGTTTGGAATATTCTTTTTGGGTGATGCTCAGCAGTTCTGCTTTGCTTGTCGCGGCCATGGATCAACTCCAACGCAGACTCTCAATGAATGCGTTAGAGTCTATCGGTTTCCGACCATTTTCAAATGACGCAGATCAACTGTGCCCCGCAGTCCCATGACTTGGTGAAACTTTGAAAAACGTTGGTCAGTCGAACTTGCGCGACGGGGCAAGCACCATCGCTTCACCGATCAGAACCTTCTTACCCTCAACCGAGCAGTGGCAGTCCAGCTTGACGCGGCGCTTGGAAAAGTCGATGTCGACCACTTTCACCTCGGCATAAACCATGTCTCCCGGGCGCACAGGGGCCAGGAACTTCAAGGACTGACCCATGTAAACCGTGCCATGGCCGGGCAGTTGTTCACCGATCACGGCCGAGATCAGGCCTGCCGTCAGCATCCCGTGGGCAATACGGCCTTCAAAGATCGTATCGCGGGCATAGTCGTCATCCAGATGCACCGGGTTCCGGTCGGTGGAAACCTGAGCGAACATCTCGATGTCCTCATCCGTCACCACTTTGCGCAGGTGGCGGGACATGCCCATTTCGATGTCTTCGATACAGATCGTTCCGCGTGGAAGATTATCCAACATGTTGCCCTCACTCGAAATCGGCCGTGAAAGAAAAAACCATCATATGGCCGAGGTTGGCAACTTTATTACTTCGCAACTGCAGAAAATCAAGTCTTTTCTGACTAACGTAAGCGACCGATTGTATAGGTCGGATTAATCTTTTCCTTTTCAATATAAGCAGTTAGGGATTCATGGTGCGGATGATGCGACGTTTTTGTCTCGGCCGCGGCCAGTCCGCCTGAGATGAACAGAGAATCAATACCCTCTCCCATGCCGCCCAGAATGTCCGTATGGGGGCCGTCTCCGATCACAAGAATGTCGCCATCGGGAATATCGTTACCCAATTCCTGCAGCCTCCGGCGGGCCAGGTCATAGATCGGCGGATGCGGTTTTCCGAAATACAAGCTCTCGCCGCCCATTTCGGTATATAGTCTGGCCAAAGCACCAGCGCACCATTCCCGCACTTCGCCCCGGTCAACCACGATATCAGGATTGGCACAGAGCAGTTTCATGCCCATCTGCTTGGCGTACAGGAAATCGGGCCGGTTCACATCAGGGTCGGCCATCGTGTCGAATGGACCACAGCAGACAATGCCTTCGGCTTCTTTCAGCGGTACACGCTCAATGTGGATGGGGTGATGCAACAGCTTGAGCGGTTCGAAGAAGCCCGCATCGCGTTCCCATTCACCCATGAAATAAACCTTGTGTCCGACAGCGCCCCGGAACATCGCGGACCGCGCGGAATCCCCGCTTGTGGCGATGGTGTCATAGGCGTCCGCAGGGACGTTGAACTGCCCCAATTGCTCTGCCACGCCTGCGCGGGGTTTCGGAGAGTTTGTGACCAGCACAACAACCCCTCCCTTCGCGCGATAGGCCTGCAAAGCCGCAACAGCTTCGGGGTAGGCCGTGATGCCGTTGTGAACACAGCCCCAAAGGTCGACAAACAACGCCTTATAGCGGTCTGAGATCTCGGCAAGCGAGGAAACGATCTGGGTCATGGGGGCCTCTGGGTCTGATATCGCGGTCGCGACAGCTATGGCAAAGCTTGGGCCTGAACACCATCCCGCATTCCTTTTTGCACAAAGGAATTGATGAATCTGCTACTCTTCTTCAGTAACGTCTGTCACATCCGGCGCCTGTTGGACGTTGTCCGTTCCCAGGATAACTTGCGCAGCAATCCTGCTTTGATACCGCACAATAGCAAGGTAACCGGGCCCAAGCTCATCTTGCAGCACATTCACCAACGGTGTTTCCCGCAGTTGTTCTGGGATCTGCGAAGCAACTGACGAAACTTTGTATGCAGCTTCTGCGGGAAGATCGACAATCAACCAAACATCCACCTTCTTTCGCCGCGCATTGACGTCGATACGAATGATTTCGACCGAAACCGGGTCAGCCCACTCTCGAATGGCTTCGACCAGCTGGGCCTCGGTCCGTGTTTCCAGATAGCGATTATAAGTGGACTTTCCGAGTTGCAGAACGACAACCACCAGGAACGCAAGCGCAACAAAAACGCTGGCCGTAAAGTTGAGCTTGCGTTTGCCCTTGCTGAAAACGACCGACCGCGCGGCATAGATCAGGTAAACCGTACAGGCGGAAAGGATGATCGCGCCAAGGTTGGTGGCAAACAGCAACCCTGCCTCATAGGCTTCGGCGGGTTCGCCAAAATATAACAGAACGCCCGAAGCAGAGAGCGGTGGAACCAGGGAAACGCCAATTGCGGCTCCGGGCAAAAGGCTGAGTTCGGATTTGTTGATCTGAACATAGGCCCCGGCCACACCGGCGGCGAGCGCAACGATCAGGTCTTCGGTACCGGGATCGGTGCGTGCAAGCACCTGATCCGGGATTACAATGCCGCGAGGAACATCAGCGACATAAACCATAAACCACGCCATCAGCACACAGGCCACGGCGGCCAGACAAACCGTAAGGGCCAGAACCGCTGCACGTTGCAGCCAGCCCATAACCATGGCTGCCGCCACGCCAAGAATTGGGGTCATAAGTGGCGCCACCAGCATAGCTGCGATCACGACGGCTCCGGAGTTGCGCAGCATACCCATGGTGGCGATCACGACCGACAAAGTCAGCAACATCGCAAACCGACGCCAGTAAGCAAACTTGTCTGGTCCTTCGAAGCGAAGAATACCCTTGGTTATACTGAGACTACGAACGACCATTTTGCTTGTCTGACCCGGTTTAAGCTTTGCGTCCAATACCAACCTAACAATCGATGCCGTTCTGGCAAATGCCTTGCGCGAAAGAAAAAAGGCGCCCAAAACGGGCGCCTTTCGTACTGGATGATCAAACGATCAGACTTTCAGGTTCGGAATGATCTGCTTTTTGCGGCTCATGACGCCTGGCAGGACGACGGCATCACCATCAACGGTTGCGTCAAAGCTTTTCTCGGCGACGGTTTTGACAAGATCGTTGGGAACCAGCAGCGTGGCTTCTTCGTTCAGGATATCGACCACGAACAGCAGAACTTGATCGACACCGTCCTCTGACGCCACGTCCACCATCGATGCTGCCAGGCTGGCCTTGCGGTCCAGCACGACGTCAGGCGCGGTCGTTTCCAGAACCGAGACGCGGAATTTGGTGCCGTCGACTTGGTATTCCTTGCTATCCATGCGGATCAGCTCGGCGTCCGAAAAGGACGACACGTCAGATTTCGCCGCGAACATGTCGGCTGCATAGGCCGAGATATCCAGCTCAAGTTCAGCCGCCAGCCGTTCTGCCACCGCGCGGTCATGAGCGGTTGTTGTAGGCGAGCGGAATTCCAGCGTGTCCGACAGAATGCAGGTCAGAGCCGCGCCTTTGATGGCGTCGGGCATTTTGGCCGCATCTTCACCCATCAAGTCGACCATGATGGTTGCGGTGCAGGCCAGCGGGCGCACGGTGATGTCGATCGGACCTTTGGTTTCCAGACCGCCGACCAGTTTGTGGTGGTCGATGATAGCGCGAATATCCGCATTGTTGATGCTGGCGGGCAATTCAGCAGGGTTATTGGTGTCGACGATGATCACTGGGGTATCTGCGGCCAGATCTTCGATGATGCGCGGTTTGGGCAGGTCCCAGTTATCCAGCATAAAGGCTGCTTCGGTGTTGGGCTCGCCCAGCAGCACGGGCTCGGTCTGCTCATCCTTGATCTCGTTCAAATACCACGACCACAGGATCGGCGAGCCTGTAGAGTCGGTGTCAGGGGATTTGTGGCCAAATACTAGCGTTGTCATGTCAGCGTCCTGCGGATTGGAAATTTGCGCGCGTTATAGTGTGGGTAAACGCGGTTGTCACGTCGCGGCCACCGGTCTGCGACGCTTAGTCTGCTATATGCCCGCCAATTCAGAATGCAGCCCGTTTCAGCATGAATCCTTCCTGCTCTAACAGGTTCAGCAGGCCATGGTCACCGCTAAAGTGGCCAGCCCCCACCGCAATGACGGCTGTCTGATCCTTGATCCGCAATATATGTTCCATCCAGTTGGCATTTCGTTCAACCAGCAACTGCTGTTCAAACGCCGCCCACTCGGCTTCAAACTCGGCATCGCTCAAACCGGAAAGCTCTTGCCCCAGAATACGTCCAAGCACAAAGACCTCGGCGTGTTTTTCCTCGAAATACGAGTTCGCCATGGTTTCCATCTGATCTTCGACATTCTGGAAGGTCCCGGCCATCCGCGCGAGTGATTGCGCCTGTTCTTCTATCGAATAGGCGTCGAACATGGTCATCAGGTCCTCGACACTTTCCAATGAATATTGCGGGATGCTGTGTTCTTCGGCCAGCTGCGCCAGACGTGCGTCCAACCCATTGGTTTTGTCGGGGTCCTGTATGATGCAGGCCGGCAAAGCCAGCGTCATGCTCAAAAACCAAGGGCGCATCTTGGCCCCCATCCAGCTTGGAATGCCGCGATCAGCCAATGCCGCGGAAAGGGTGGCCCATTCTTTTTCGGGAATCAGGTCGATAAGTGTGGGGCCCGAGGTGATCAGGACCGGGCTCGGGTCCGCTGCCAGTTCCCGTTCCCAGGCTTTCATTTCATCCTGGCGAATTTCAAAGTAGAACGCATCGGCCCGTGTAAGTGTTGGCGTCAAGCGTTCGACGATGCCGTCCATCTGCGGGTAATTCAGGTGCATTGTGCCGACCAGATGCAACACAGTCGTGTCCTTGGTCGCAATCCAATGATTGCCCTCGGGATATAGAGTATCTGTCAGAGCGTCCTGCACTTCGGCTTGGACTTCGGGCGACAGATCCCCTCTCAGGTCGCGTCCCTCACAGTCAGCCTGTGCTACTGCGGGCAACAAAAGGCTTATGATGAATGGCAGCAGACGCATCGGTGAATTCCCTTTGAAACCAGAGTTGCGGGGACAGTGTACCGGCGGGCGGGTTGTTTCAAGTTCGATTGCACCGGCTGAGGTATGGGCTGGCATTCCACCACAGTTTGCGTAGCATAACGCCATGACCCGTGAACAGGACCTCTACCCCCCGATCAAAGCGCTGCTGGAGCGACAGGGGTATACGGTCAAGGGCGAAGTCGGGGCAGCTGATATTGTTGCGGTGCGCGCGGGTGAGGAACCCGTGATCGTCGAGCTGAAGTTGAAGTTTACGCTGTCGCTGTTCCACCAGGCCATCACACGACTGAAACTGACCGATCAGGTCTATATCGCTGTCATCAAGCCCACGGGCCGAACCGCCCGACGGGCACTGAAGGACAATCTGGCACTGTGTCGACGGTTGGGTCTGGGCCTGATCACCGTGCGCGCTGACGGTACGGTCGAAGTGCAATGTGATCCAGGCCCCTATGCGCCGCGCAAAAACAAAGCCAAGGTTGCGCGTCTGCTGCGCGAATTCGACCGGCTGGAAGGGGACCCGAACGCGGGGGGTGCCACACGGCATGGGATTGTAACAGCCTATCGACAGGACGCGCTGAAATGCGCGGCGTTTCTGGCGGAGAATGGTCCAACAAAGGGGGCCGAGGTTGCCAAATCGGTTGGTGTCCCTGCCGCCACCCGGCTTATGCGAGAAAACCACTATGGGTGGTTTGAGAAGGTTGAAAAGGGCATCTACGGACTTACGTCTTTCGGGGCCGAAGGATTAAAGCACTGGGCCTACAGCTGGGAACAGGCTGACTGATCTGACTTGCGAAAAAAATCCCTGACAACTTATTGACTCGGAGATTTAGACTCCCTAGCTATGCGTCGTTATCACTCACATACTCCGAGTGCTAACGCCTCGTCGGAAGGCGAGGGGAGGATAAACTAACTTTGAGCCCAAGGAGCTGCAAAGATGGCATTGAAACCGCTTCATGACCGCGTGCTGGTTCGCCGTACCGAAAGCGACGAAAAAACCGCTGGTGGTCTGATCATTCCCGATAGCGCAAAAGAAAAGCCCAGCGAAGGTGAGGTTGTATCGACCGGTGAAGGCGCGCGCAAGGACAGCGGCGAGCTGATCGCAATGGCTGTAAAAGCTGGCGACAAGATCCTGTTCGGCAAATGGTCGGGCACCGAGGTCAACGTCGAAGGCGAAGAGCTGCTGATGATGAAAGAAAGCGACATTATGGGGATCATCGAGTAAGCCCCGCGCTTTCTCTGATTTCTATACGCTTTATCTCAAACAAATCTCTCAAGGAGAAACGACATGGCTGCTAAGGACGTCAAGTTTGACACCGATGCCCGTAACCGCATGCTGGCAGGTGTGAACATCCTGGCCGATGCTGTCAAAGTGACCCTGGGCCCCAAAGGCCGCAACGTGGTTCTGGACAAATCCTTTGGCGCGCCGCGCATCACCAAAGACGGTGTTTCGGTTGCCAAGGAAATCGAACTGGAAGACAAGTTCGAAAACATGGGCGCGCAGATGGTGAAAGAAGTCGCCAGCCGCACCAATGACGAAGCCGGCGACGGCACCACCACCGCAACTGTTCTGGCTCAGGCGATCGTCAAAGAAGGTCTGAAGCAGGTTGCAGCGGGCCTGAACCCGATGGACCTGAAGCGCGGCATCGACCTGGCAACCGCCAAGGTTGTTGAAGGCATCAAAAACGCCTCGCGTGAAGTGAAAGACTCGGCAGAAGTTGCTCAGGTTGGCACCATCTCGGCCAACGGCGAAGCCGAAATCGGCCAGCAGATCGCTGATGCGATGCAGAAGGTTGGCAACGAAGGCGTTATCACCGTCGAAGAAAACAAAGGTCTGGAAACCGAGACCGATGTTGTCGAAGGTATGCAGTTCGACCGTGGCTACCTGTCGCCTTACTTCGTCACCAACGCAGACAAGATGATTGCAGAGCTTGATGACTGCATGATCCTGCTGCACGAAAAGAAACTGTCCTCGCTGCAGCCGATGGTTCCGCTGCTCGAGCAGGTGATCCAGTCGCAAAAGCCGCTACTGATCATTGCAGAAGATGTTGAAGGCGAAGCGCTGGCAACTCTGGTTGTCAACAAACTGCGCGGCGGCCTGAAAATTGCTGCTGTCAAAGCACCTGGCTTCGGCGATCGCCGCAAAGCCATGCTGCAGGACATCGCAATCCTGACCGGCGGTCAGGTCATCAGCGAAGATCTGGGCATGAAGCTCGAGTCCGTCACCATGGACATGCTGGGCACCGCCAAGAAAATCGAAATCACCAAAGACGAAACCACCATCGTCGACGGTGCTGGCGAAAAAGCCGAGATCGAAGCACGTGTTGCTCAGATCCGCACTCAGATCGAAGAAACCTCGTCGGACTACGACCGTGAGAAGCTGCAAGAGCGCGTTGCCAAACTGGCAGGCGGTGTTGCTGTTATCCGCGTCGGCGGCATGACCGAAGTTGAAGTGAAAGAGCGTAAGGACCGTGTTGACGATGCTCTGAACGCAACGCGTGCTGCTGTTCAGGAAGGCGTTGTTGTGGGCGGTGGTGTTTCGCTGGTTCAGGCCGGCAAAGCTCTGGACTCTCTGAAAGGCGCAAACGCTGATCAGGACGCAGGCATCAATATTGTTCGCAAGGCAATCGAAGCGCCGCTGCGCCAGATTGCTGAGAACGCAGGCGTCGACGGCGCGGTTGTTGCTGGCAAGGTTCGCGAATCTTCGGAAGCAGCCTTTGGCTTCAACGCACAGACCGAAGAATATGGCGACATGTTCTCGTTCGGCGTGATTGACCCGGCCAAAGTTGTCCGTACCGCTCTGGAAGACGCGGCATCGGTTGCTGGCCTGCTGGTCACCACCGAAGCAATGGTTGCCGACAAGCCTGCCAAAGAAGGCGCGGCACCTGGCGGTGGCATGCCCGACATGGGCGGCATGGGCGGCATGATGTAAGTACGTCGAATTTGCTTCGGCAAATTCTGACGGCCCGACAGGTGCTTGGCGGTAACGCCAGGCTGCCGACAGGGGAAGTCATAGTGCTAAAAGACGGGGTCGCCTTCGGGTGGCCCCGTTTCGTTGTTGATAGCCGCTTTGCGGCTATGCCTCCGGCGGGAGTATTTTGGAAAAGATGAAAAGCGGTAAGCATGTACATGGATTGTGAGTGTCCATATCGCTGGCAACCGGATATGCGGGTTCCATGCGACTGTTTTTTCTGACCGCCCTGACCATGTGCGCTTTTGCGGCGAATTCCATCCTTAACAGGATGGCAATCGACAGTGGCGCCAGTGATCCGGCCGGGTTTGCGATTGTGCGGGTACTCGCGGGCGCGCTGGTCTTGACTGCATTGGTGCTGGCGCGCCGCAGGCATGTACCCTTGCGCAACCGTCGGCGGGTCATTGGGGCGGGGTCGCTCTCTGTTTATATGATAGGGTTCTCCATCGCCTACATGACGCTGGATGCGGGGTTGGGGGCGCTGGTGCTGTTTGCCGTTGTGCAGATCACAATGTTCGGTATTACCGCTGTGTCAGGCACTCTGCCCACCCGACAGCAACTGGCAGGGGCGGCCATCGCTTTGGGAGGGCTGGCCTTTGTGCTGTGGCCCTCGGGCACGGTGCGGGTTGACCCGGTGGGTACCGCTTTGATGGTCGCTGCCGGTGTCGGTTGGGCCGTTTATTCTTTGGCCGGCCGATCCGAGCCTGACGCCCTGCAGGGCACGGCTGCGAATTTCATCATTGCTTTGCCTGTCACAGCTTTGGCCCTACTGGCCACTGGAGCAGAGTGGCACATGACCGGGTTTGGATATCTGCTGGCGGCTGTGTCGGGGGGCATCACTTCGGGATTGGGATATGCCCTGTGGTATCGCGTGCTGCCGAACCTTGCGCCAACAGTTGCGGCTGTGGTCCAACTCAGCGTGCCTGTCATCGCGATCCTGGGGGGTGTCGCGCTGCTGGGCGAAAGCGCGAGTGTCCGGCTGATCATCGGAGCGTCGCTGGTTCTGGGCGGTATCGCGCTGGCCGTGCTGCGACGTCAACAGAGCTAGGTCTTTCATCAGCGGCTCATAGGCTTTATCTGGCGGTTATGAGACTTCTGACCGCCTTGCTTTTGTGCCTTTTCCCGTTTGCCGCCAGCGCGAAATGCGTGGTGCTGCTGCATGGGCTTGCCCGGACCGAGGCTTCGTTTGCGGTGATGGAGGAGTTGTTCGAGGCACATGGCTACACCGTTGTGCGCCCCGGGTACCCCTCGACCGAAATTGGCATACCGGAATTGGCTGAACAGACCCTTCCGGACGCCTTTGCCGCGTGCGGAGAAGATAGGGTCAATGTTGTGGCACATTCCATGGGCGGCATCCTGCTGCGGTATTGGCTCAAGGATCATCACCCTTCCAACATGAGCCGCGCCGTCATGCTCGGCCCACCTAATCAAGGAAGTCAGCTGGTCGACGAACTCAGCGCGTGGGAGGTGTTCGGATATCTGAACGGTCCAGCAGGCCTGCAACTGAGTACAGGCCCAGAAGGTATCCCCAGAAGGCTACCTCCGGTGGATTTCGAACTGGGGGTCATTGCAGGGGACGAATCCCTGAACCTCGTGTTTTCCTCGCTGATCGACGGGCCTGATGATGGCAAGGTTTCGGTCGAAAGCACCAAGGTTAAGGGCATGGCCGATCATCTTGTCTTGCCCGTGACCCATACCTTCATGATGAACAACCCGCGCGTAATGGCTCAGGTGCTGCATTTCATTGAATTTGGCCAGTTCGATCCGCAGATCACCTGGCTGGACGGTGTGATGGAAATAATAGACGAGATTTGTATAGGGCAGGATTGCTCGGAGCCGGATTCGGAGCCCACAAGATGACCGCATTAGAGCTGACTGTGACCGGCGCAGATGTACTGTTGCCGGGCGAGGGCTTGTCCTGCGCTGATCTGACCATTGCCGACGGCGCAATACAGGCAGAGTCAGCGGGGCGCAGGATCGATCTGTCTGGATATCTTGTCCTGCCCGGCATCATCGACCTGCATGGGGATGGGTTCGAACGCCATATCGCACCGCGCCGGGGTGCGATGAAGCAGATGAATGAAGGTATTCTGTCGGTCGAAACCGAGCTTGCTGCAAACGGCATTACCACCGCGGTGCTCGCCCAATTCTACAGCTGGGAAGGCGGTGTGCGGGGTCCGGAATTTGCCGCGCAGGTGTTTCAGGCCATTGCTGCCGTTAAGGACAGCACGGTCACCGATCTGATCCCGCAATTGCGGTTCGAGACCAATATGCTCGAGGACTACGACGGTCTGGCCCGCCGCATCGCCGATTGGCAGGTGCCGTACGTGGTTTTCAATGATCACCTGCCACATGATCGTTTGGCACAGGGCAAAAAACCGCCGCGCCTGACCGGGCAGGCGTTGAAGGCCGGGCGCAATCCGGATGCGCATTTTGAGATGTTGCTCAACTTGCACGCCCGCAGGCACGAAGTGCCCGCAGCGGTCGAAGTGCTGTGTTCTGACCTTAAAGAGATGGATATACGTCTTGGCAGCCATGATGACGCAACCGTTGAAACAAGGGCCTGGTGGCGCGATCTTGGCGTCTACATTTCCGAGTTCCCGGAAACGCTTGAGGCTGCTGAGGCCGCGCGTTCCGCCGGGGATCACATCATCCTCGGTTCCCCCAATGTGGTGCGGGGTGGATCGCATAAAGGCAACGCAAGTGCAGTCGAGCTGATTGCCATGGGACTCTGCGATGCGTTGGCCTCGGATTACCATTATCCCAGCCCGCGCCGTGCGGCGCTGATGCTGACCAAAACCGGCTTGCTGGATCTGGCCAGTGCATGGGCGCTGATCTCATCCGGTCCCGCACGGGTGCTGGACTTGCAAGACCGGGGCACGCTGGCCGTGGGCAATCGCGCAGATCTGGTCATACTGGATGCGGAAACCCATCGGGTCGCGGCAACCATGTCCGGTGGGCGCGTCAGCTATATGTCAGGTGACATCGCCGCACGGTTTGTGGGCTAGGCACAAAAAGTCTTCATCTTTTCCCAAATACTCTCGCCGAAAGCGTCGCGCATTTGCGCGATACTCTCAGCGTTTGATACGGTTGAAATGCCCCATCTTGCGCCCGGCTTTGATCTCGGCCTTGCCGTAAAGATGCAGCGCCACGTCTCGCTCGCGGGCCAGTTCGGGCACGCGGTCCATGTCGTTGCCGATCAGGTTTTCCATCACTACATCCGAATGACGTTGTCCGTCCCCCAGGGGCCAGCCCGCAACCGCACGGATGTGCTGTTCGAATTGATCCACGGCACAGCCATTCTGCGTCCAGTGGCCCGAATTATGCACACGCGGTGCGATCTCGTTCACGATCAGACCGCCGGGTGTCACGAACAGTTCAACCCCCATGACACCGACATACTCCAATGCGTTCAGGATGTTGGCCGCCAGAAGGATTGCGTCGGTGCGCTGGGCAGGGGACAGGCGGGCGGGGATGGTGGTGGTGTGCAGGATACCGTCTCGGTGCACGTTCTCGCCCGGATCGAAACAGGCCACCTGACCATCCAGCCCGCGTGCTGCGATGATCGACACCTCGTGCGAGAAATCCACGAACCCTTCCAGAATTGCAGGCGCACCGGCCATGTCGGCCAGAGCAGCCCCTGCACCTTCAGGGTTACGCAGCCGGGCTTGGCCCTTACCGTCATAGCCAAAGCGGCGGGTCTTGAGGATGGCAGGCGTCCCGATTTGTTCGATCGCAACGTTTAGGCTGTTCAGGTCGGCAATATCGGCAAACGGAGCCGTTTTCAGACCCAGGTTTTGCAGAAAATTCTTCTCTGTCAAACGATCCTGGCTGACCCGCAGTGCCTCGCGCCCGGGGCGGATCGGGCGGTGGGCTTCCAGAATGTCCAGAGCTTCTGTCGGGATGTTTTCGAACTCATAGGTGATGACATCCACCGCATCGGCAAAGGCTTTCAAGGCGTTGACATCGTCATAAGACGCCGTTGTGACCCGATCCGCAACCTGCCCAGCGGGTGGGTTTGCGCCTGGCTCATATATATGGCTAACAAAGCCCAGTCTGGAGGCCGCCACCGAGAGCATCCGACCCAGCTGACCGCCCCCCAAGATCCCGATTACCGCGCCGGTTTGCAGTGCTTCAGTCATTGACAGGCTCCTCGGGGATCGAAGCCGATAGAGCCTCGCGCCAGGCATCCAACCGATTGGCCAATGCCGGATCCTGCAGCGCCAGAATTCCCGCCGCCATCAGACCGGCATTGGCACCCCCGGCGGACCCGATCGCCATGGTTGCCACAGGAAAACCCTTGGGCATCTGCACAATGGAATAAAGCGAGTCCACGCCCGACAGGGCGCGCGTCTGCACCGGCACACCAATAACCGGCACCCGCGTTTTCGATGCCATCATGCCCGGCAGATGCGCGGCGCCACCAGCGCCCGCGATTATCACGTGCAAACCGCGCGATACGGCGGTCTTGCCATAGTCCCACAGCCGATCTGGCGTGCGGTGGGCCGACACGATACGTTTTGCATAAGCGACGCCCAATTCATCCAGAATATCTGCCGCTTCTTTCATCGTGGGCCAGTCCGATTGGCTGCCCATGATGATCCCCACTTTCACATCGCTCATCCGCTTTTGTCCCTGCGCTCAGAAAGAGCGCGCACTATAGCCAAATCCGGTTCTCTGGCAATGCGCTGCAGGGTGTTCAGGCGATGATATCGGGGGTCAGGCGATCTTCGATGATGCGGATGATGTCTTTCAGGCGCAGTTTCTCTTTTTTCAGCCGCCGTAACGTCAGCTGATCAGCAGTGCCCCGGTCATGTAGCGCTTCAATCGCTTCATCCAGATCGCGGTGCTGGCGTCGGAAAACCTCCAGCTCGACCCGCAGAACTTCATCTGTTTTCATCGAAAGATCGGTGGGCGCGTTCATTGGTGACTCGGGTTTGTTGTGGTGCTTACCCAACAGGATAGTGTGTAAGACGTTATCGCGCCAGACCTTGTGGACATCCTGGTTTCTTCCCATATTCTATTATAGGCGGCTGCCAGAACGGGGCCGCACACCACGTCGCTTTGACAATAAAGGACGAAAATACGTGTCGAAACTTACCTTGGGCTCATACCCGCATCTTTTGGGGTTCGAGCAGTTGGAACGCCTTCTGGAACGGTCTGCAAAGGCTGGCAACGAAGGGTATCCGCCCTATAACATCGAACAGACTTCGGACTTTTCCTACCGCATCACCCTTGCGGTGGCGGGGTTCGCCGAAGAGGACATGTCGATCACCATCGAGGATCGCCAACTGGTGATCCGGGGCCGTCAACGCGACGACAGCGAGGGGCGCATATTCCTGCATCGCGGCATTGCGGCGCGCCAATTTCAGCGCATGTTCGTGCTGGCTGACGGTGTCGAAGTGGGCGAGGCGATCATGGAAAACGGTCTGCTGCATGTGGATCTGACCCGCGCCGTGCCGGAAACCGTTGTGCAGACCATCAACATACGGAAGGGGTAAGAGCAATGAACACACCGATTGAAATCAACACCGAAGGCGACCGTATTGTTTATGTAAAAACGGTCGAGGTTGCCGATCTGCCGCGTGATCTGCGCGATCAGGCGGGGGATCTGGATCAGCTTTATGCAGTACATGATTCCGATGGGCAGCAACTGGCGCTTGTGGCCGACCGCAAGCTGGCCTTTGTGCTGGCGCGTCAGCATGACCTGTCCCCGGTGGCCGTTCACTGAACGGCCCACTAGTGCCTTTTGGGGCGTGACATTCCCAGCGACACGCGCGACACATGGACATCGGCGAAATCTGCCGGGATGTTCAGTCAGGATTTTATAGCATGAGCTGGTTCGAATTCGATTGGGTAGACGCCTTTAGTGACCGCGCCTTTGGCGGCAACGGATGCGCCGTGGTTCATAACGGCGCGCATCTGTCCGAACAGGTCTGCATGGCCTATGTGCGCGAAACCTCCCTGGTCGAATGCACCTTTACCGGACCATCCGACATTGCTGATATCCGTGTGCGATATTTTCTGGCCAGCCGGGAAATTCCCTTTGCTGGGCATCCAACAATTGCCACCGTGGCTGCCATGCGGTCTCGCGGGTTGATTGAGGGCGAGAGCCTGACGCTGGAAACCGGTGCGGGGATAGTGTCGATTCGACTGAAAGGCGCGCAGATTGAAATGACCCAGGTTGCCCCGCAATTCGGCCCGCATGTGCCTGCCGATCTGGTGGCCGCAGCCGTAAACCTGCCGCCTGACGCCATTATCTTACAGCCGCAGCTTGTATCGACCGGATTACCGTTCTGCATCACCGTCCTGCGCGACCATGCCGCTTTGCGCGCGGCTCAACTGGTTGAAGGTCCTTTGAGAAAAGTGGCGGAGGCTGCGGGCTTTTCAGGTTCGGATATGGCCGAACCGTTTCTCGTGACGTTACAAGGGGCCACCGACGCAGGTGATACGTTCTCGCGCCTGCTTCTGGCCCCACCCAGCCCGCCCGAAGACCCGTTCACCGGATCCGCCACCGGGGCCATGGCAGCGTATCTCTGGAAATATGACCTGATGGCCAAAGACAATTTTATCGCGGAACAGGGGCACGACATGGGCCGCCCCGGACAAGCCACTGTTACCCGCGTTGGCCCGGCGGACGCCATGACCGGAATCAGGGTCGCTGGTGAGGGACATATCCTGATGCGCGGGCAAGTCGATCTACCAGAGGATGTGCGTTGAGGGACCGGGCATGGCGATCGTAGGCCGGGAATCGAAATAGTATCCTGCCCCTAGACCCGTGGAGCGGGCCGCATCCAATCCAGTGGTTTGATCGGAGCGGCTCGAGGGTCAATCCCGTGTCTGGTACAAAGCGTGTCCAAATAAGATCCCGGAACCGGTAAACCAGCCAGTTGGATAGCCAGCAGTTTTTTCTGGTGGCCATAGACATGGACCGAATGCGTAGCCTCTCCTTCGATCTCGTCCGGCGCCACGTTCGGATCATGCAGTTTCCAAAGCTCGGCTGGTGCCAACGGATAGAGGGTTTTGGCCGCCATCGCGTGACTGTCTTCACCAGTCTGGCGCAGGAAGTGTCCAAAGGCTTTGGGCCCCGAACTGCCCCAGGGCAGAGATTCGATGCCCCAGCTTTCGCCCTTTGCAATCCGCTCGCGATTGTGCCTCCTCACTTGCCGACCGCGCCAAGGCTGGGTTGGGTTAGCCGACATCACGAAATCCAACATCAGCGCAAGCGTCTGTGAGTTCTGAGGCAGGCGCAGAACACCTGTCGGGAAATCATTGGTTTTGGAGTGCGCAAACGCCCAGTCCGAAAATGAGCGAAAAGCCCGTACGCAATAGGCATCAAGATCGACCCAAATGGTATCGCTCTGACGCATCAGATGCAGTCGGAAAATATCAGAGAACACAGCCACACCCTGCCGGTCGCCCGGTTGTAGAGTATAGGGTGGGGGCCAGAAAATTTCGCTTGCCGGGCGTGTGTGAACACCCGCGGGGATGCCCTGAACCTCGTGAGAAAGATACAGATCGAACGCATGCCCCTGATCCAGAAAAGACTGAATACACAGCTGCTCCAGCCAGCTCAGATCGGATCCGAACCAGAAACTGGCAATGGTGGGCAATCTGTGTGTCACGGCAAAATTTCACCCTGTTTCTTGTCGCACAGCACCAATCCAGGCAGCGCTTGTCAATCAGGACAAACAAAAACGGCCCCCGGAAACCGGAGGCCGAAAAGTCTTGGTTCGCTGACGTCAGCTTGCAGCGATCAGGCCCATGCTTTCCAGTTTCAGCAGAACCTGGTGGGCGCAGTTGTCGACCTCGACATTCTCGGTCTCGACGCGCAGCTCCGGGTTTTGCGGCACGTCATATGGATCCGAGATGCCGGTGAACTCCTTGATCTTGCCCTCGCGTGCCAGCTTGTACAGGCCCTTGCGGTCGCGGCGTTCGCATTCCTCGATGGTGGTCGCGACGTGGATCTCGCAGAAGGCACCGAACTGTTCGATCTCTTCGCGAACCGCCCGGCGGGTGGTGGCGTAGGGCGCGATGGGCGCACAGATTGCAATGCCGCCGTTTTTGGTGATTTCCGAGGCCACATAGCCGATCCGACGGATGTTCAGATCGCGGTGCTCTTTCGAGAAGCCCAGTTCCGACGAGAGGTTCTTGCGCACGATATCGCCATCCAACAACGTCACGGGGCGGCCGCCCATCTCCATCAGCTTGACCATCAACGCGTTGGCAATGGTCGACTTGCCCGAACCCGAGAAACCAGTGAAGAACACGGTGAAGCCCTGCTGGCTGCGCGGTGGCTTGGTCTTGCGCAGTTCGGTCACAACCTCAGGGAAGCTGAACCATTCGGGGATTTCCAGACCTTCGGCCAGACGACGGCGCAGTTCGGTGCCCGAAATGTTCAGGATCGTGACATCATCCTTGTCGAGAATCTCGTCATTCGGCTCGTACTGCGCGCGTTCCTGCACATAGACCATGTGCTTGAAATCAACCATCTCGACGCCGATTTCATCCTGATACTGGCGGAACAACTCCTGCGCATCATAGGGGCCATAGAAGTCTTCACCCGCCGAGTTCTTGCCGGGGCCTGCATGGTCACGGCCAACGATAAAGTGCGTGCAACCGTGATTGGCGCGGATCAGTCCGTGCCAGACCGCCTCGCGCGGGCCAGCCATACGCATCGCCAGATTCAGTAGCGACATCGACGTGGTCGAGGCCGGATATTTGTCCAGCACCGCCTCATAACAACGCACACGGGTGAAGTGATCAACGTCGCCCGGCTTGGTCATGCCGACAACCGGGTGGATCAGCAGGTTGGCCTGCGCTTCCTTTGCGGCGCGGAAGGTCAGTTCCTGATGCGCGCGGTGCAAGGGGTTGCGGGTTTGGAACGCAACGATCCGACGCCAGCCCAGCTTGCGGAAGTAAGCGCGCAGCTCGTTTGGCGTATCGCGGCGGCCGCGGAAGTCATAGTGAATAGGCTGTTGGATTCCAACGACCGGACCACCCAGATAGACCTTACCTGCAACGTTGTGCAGGTAGTTTACGGCGGGGTGCGCATCGTCATCGGCGCCGAACACTTTGTCGGCTTCGCGCGCCTTGTCAGGAGTCCAACAGTCAGTGACGGTCATGGTGCCCAGGATCACGCCTTCCTGATCGCGCAGGGCTATGTCCTGACCCAGCTCGATGCCTTGGGCAAAATCTTCGCTGACATCCAGTGTGATCGGCATCGGCCACAGCGTTCCATCGGCCAAACGCATATTCTCGACCACGTTGTCGTAGTCGACTTCGCTCAGGAACCCTTTCAGCGGGTTGAATCCGCCATTCATCAGAAGTTCAAGGTCGCAGATTTGGCGCGGGCTCAGGTCCCAGCTGGTCAGATCTGTCGCTTCGACCTTGAGCTTTTGCGCCGAGTCATACGACACGAAGAGTTCAGGAATTGGGGCCAGATTGCTTAACATCGTCATTTGAATACTCTTATCGCAGTGTTGAATTGCCAGTGGATATTGGGCGTTGTCAGGGCATTTGCACCGACTGATGGACGAAGTCCACTGGCGTCAATGAAACAAAGGAGGATATGCGCTGATTTTTTCAGAATTGGAAGAAATTTCTATCGCGGCGACTCCACAGATGATCCGGTTCCTCGAAATGGAACGAATTTGGTCATGCAGAGTATGACTGTTCCTTTCTTTGACGCTGAATTCCAATCTGTGAGGCCCGGGCTATCGGAAGCGCGGGAATCGGCTGGGAAACTCCGCGCAGTTCGAATGGCCGGATCTCAGCGTGCGGTACATCCACACCCGCTGCGCGCAATAATTCTTCCGAAACCAAAAGTTCCACCCCCAGCGCCTTGGTTTCGCTCTCCAGTCGGCTGGCCACATTGACCGCGTCACCAATGATCGTCTTTGCGGCATGGCCCTGCGCGCCGATTTCACCCACGACCAGATCCCCCAGGTGCAGGCCCATGCCGATGCGAATGCCGGGGCTGCCTTCAGCTTCGAGCTGTTCGTTGAACATGTCCAACGCATGGCTGATATCCACCGCTGCGTTCAGTCCGGCGCGGGCTGATGCCGCAGCACCAGGTTTTTCAAACACCGCCAGCAGCCCGTCACCCATATACTTGTCCACGATGCCTCCTTCATCGGTAATGGCGGGCACCACCGCATCAAAGAACCGGTTCAGCAAAAAAACGATATCATAGGGCAGTTGTCCCGTGGTTCGTGCGGTAAAGCCGCGCATGTCCAGAAACAGAACAGCCAGTTGGCGCTCCTGTCCCTGGCTAGCGTGCCCGCGAAATCGCCCGCCATCCGGTCGGAAAACGCGAAATACGGTGGTCGGCTCGGACGGACGTATCTGGCAGGCCAGCCGCGTCTGAGGAGACGCGCCGACAGCAGCCAGACTGCGTGCCTCTACGTCGTTGGGCGGGGGCAGGGCATCGCCTCCGTTCTCGACAATGACGCGGCATGTGGTGCAGCGCCCTTTGCCGCCGCACAAAGCCGCATGAGGCACGCCGTTTGCTTGCGAGATCTCAAGTAAAGTCATGCCCTTTTCCGCGACCACATCGGGCCCTCTGGCATAGGTGACGCGCACGGAATGCCTGCGTCGCCAAAATTTGCGCCCGATGAACACCAGACCCGTTGCGCCCAGTGCCAACCAAAAGGCCGTCAGGGCGTTGTCCTTGACGCTGAACAGTGTCTGAAAGGCTTCGGGAGAGGGCCAGTTGTAATGGTCGATGTACTGTTCGCGCAAAAACTCGTCGGCAAAATCGGCCCAGATGCGGCGGCCTTCGGTCAACAGGCCAGCCAGTGCGAACAGAGGCACAAAGACAGCCATGCCGATCAGATAAGGTACGGCATTCGACCACCATTTGGTCAGCCGCAGCCACATGTGCAGACCGATGCAGCCATGCACCCAGACAATCAGCAGCAGTGCGCTTTGCATCCAGACTGCAATGCTCGGCCACATCAGGATAATGATGTATCCCATCTCGTCGTTGACGTCATAAACCTCATGCGCGACCCGCGTATGAACAATATGCGAGATCAGTTGCAAGGGGATCAGTAGCCCCAACACCACCTGAAGACCTGTGCTGAAAGGCATACGCAGGGTTCGGCGTTGCGCGATAGACACGAGGGCCAGACCGGCATGTACGAACAGCGCCGTGTAGAGAAGCACGCTCATCGCATTGTGGCGCGTCACCTCTTTGCGACCGTCCTGCATCCCGTGCAGGTAATCGGTGTGAAACAGGCCCAAGCCTATGTTAATGAAATGAAAAAATGCGAAGACAAACAGGACAAGACCACTGCCGATCCTTAGTCGGGTTGACCACCCGCCGCGCCAAAGAGCGTTGTTCAAATGCTCACCCATCTTTCGCTGTGCTCAGGATAATCCTGATACGCTGCCGCCTGAGGGTCAAGGGAATGGCAGTTGCTGCTGAATGTCCTTCATGATCGCATTGCAGTTAATTTAAGACAGCGCCCCCTGAAACCTCGGGGCGCTATCGTTGAGTTTCCGGGTTCGCTCTATTCGTTTTCTGCGAGGAACCGCTCGGCATCCAGTGCCGCCATGCAGCCCATTCCGGCGCTTGTGACAGCCTGACGATAAACGTGGTCCGTCAGATCACCAGCCGCAAATACGCCCGGAACGGAAGTTTCGGTTGTTCCCGGCTTGGTGATGACATAGCCGCCCATATGCGTTTCCAGCGTGTCCTTGACCAGCTCGTTCGCGGGGGCATGGCCGATGGCGACAAAGACGCCCTTGCACGGGATTTCAGTGATCTCGCCGGTTTTGACATGCTTGACTCGAACGCCCTCCACGCCCAAAGGCGCGTCGGTGCCGATCACTTCTTCCAACTGGTGGAACCACAGGGGTTCGATCTTTTCGTTCTTCATCAACCGATCCTGCAGGATCTTTTCTGCCCGCAACTCATCCCGGCGGTGGATCAGAGTCACCTTGCTGGCGAAGTTGGTCAGGAACAGGGCCTCTTCCACAGCGGTATTGCCGCCACCGATGACCACGATTTCCTGGCCGCGATAGAAGAACCCGTCGCAGGTGGCACAGGCAGAAACGCCAAAGCCTTTGAATTTCTCTTCCGACGGCAGGCCCAGCCATTTCGCGCGCGCGCCGGTCGCCAGAATGACCGCATCCGCTGTATAGGTGGTGCCGCTGTCGCCTTTGGCCGTAAAGGGCCGCTGACTGAGGTCCAGATCGCTGATGATGTCGCCGATCACTTCACAACCCATGGCTTTGGCATGATCCTGCATCCGCACCATCAGGTCCGGGCCCTGTACCTCGGTGTCGCCGGGCCAGTTCTCGACCTCGGTCGTTGTCGTCAGCTGGCCACCGGGCTCAATACCCTGCACCAGAATGGGCTCCAGCATGGCGCGGCTTGCGTAAACGCCCGCGGTGTATCCCGCGGGCCCTGACCCGATGATCAGAACCTTGGTATGTCGTGTGTCGGCCATGCTATCCCCGCTCGAATTGCCTGAAGTGGGCCTTTGGCCCGTCGCCCCGATATAGCGACCGACCGGCCCGGCTTAAACCCCCATCCTGATTGTGACCCCGGCACTGCATCGGAAGGAATTGAGCGATTTGAAAATAAAGAAAATTGCGCATGTGCGAAACATTATTGCGCGCGCCTAGGGGGCTGATATAAGAACCGCAAAAATCAGGAGCATTTTATGGTCACGACTCGGCTGGATGAAATTGATCGCAAGATTCTGGCGGAATTGCAGGCAGACGGTCGCATGACCAATGTTGAACTGGCCAAACGAGTGGGTATCTCAGCTCCGCCTTGCTTGCGCCGGGTGCGCACGCTTGAGGACTCCGGCTACATCACCGGCTACCACGCCGAGGTCAATTCGCGTGAGTTGGGCTTTGAAGTGCAGGTATTTGCCATGGTCGGGCTGGACAGTCAGGCCGAAACCGAACTGCGCGCGTTCGAGGACCGCTGCCGCGAATGGCCGCTGGTCCGGGAATGCCACATGCTGAATGGCGAGGTCGACTTTATCCTGAAATGCGTCGCACCCGATCTTAGCAGCTTTCAGCAGTTTTTGACCAGTGAACTGCTGACCACGCCCAACGTGGCCAGCGTCAAGACATCGCTTGTTATCCGCGGCGCAAAAGACGAGCCAGGCGTGCCGTTCGACGTTCTGGAAGAACGTATGAACCGGATGGCGTAACGCCTACACTTTTCGGCTGTGCGGTGTTTGGTGGCAGCATCGCAGCCACCGCAAGGGATAGAACCCAACTTAGTACCAGCTGCATGATGCCCCCCATAATGCAGTAAACATAATCACACTCAGGCTGACATCGCGTCGATCTCTCCATCTCCGGTACGCGGCATCAGCAACGGGCCAAAATCGTTGAGCGACTCGATATGCGCAAACAGGTTCAAATAGATCGACCGCAACGAATGGCTGATCATGCGAACCGCGTTCACACCTGGGTGATATGTTTCGAACTGTAAACCATCTACACGAATAACGGAATGCCGTTTCAGGCAAATGTGAAACAGTTCAACCGGCGTGGGCGGCATTGTTTCAATCACACCCATTCCATCCTGAAACTCAGAGACCCGTGTGAGAATCGGTTCCCCACCATGAAGGTGCCGTAAATGCGCCGGAGCGCCGACGATTCGCGCTGCAGGCCCGGCGATTACACCTGACATCGGTTTCTGCATTCCGAATGTATCCGGCATGATCCGCGTCAGTGGGCGTGTCCGCCCGCGAGAATCCTCGCGGCCCGGAATCAGAGTGACCGACCCCTTCCAAAGAACAGTTTGCGAGTTGCCGTCCTGCGTCAGAACCGTATCCCCTGGCATCAGGTCCTCGATTGCAACTGGCCCGTGTTCCGTTTCAACCAGCGACCCGCGTGAAAAAGCACAAAAGGCATCTTCGAACATCGGCAGAGCGGGCGCAATGTGACGGGTCTGAGACACGTCGCCGTTTGGCAGCAGGCTGCTGACTTCGTAACGGCGCAATTGCGCCTTGGGTTTTGTGACCGGCCGCGGTGCTTCCCGCAGCATGGCCGACGTTTCGATGGCATTTCTGGCCGCTCGGGCCAATGAATTAGGAATAGTCATAAATATTCCGTCCCCTCAAATGTCCGAACAGGCCTGGCGTACCCCCGTACAGGCCCACCTGACGAACAGGTTCTTTGTCTTGAAACAAATGGAAGACCCTTGGACGGTGGCTGCTATGCCCCGTATGGCGACGAAATCTCGCTTTCCAATGGTCAACACATTGACCCCCCAGACAAACTCGTACTTCACGGGCGAAAATTGCCCGCACACACAACTCCTGATCAGGTCACGAACCTCTCGCTCGCGCCCCATTACACATCAAGCCGGAGTATGCCTGATGCGTTATCGCCCTTTTTAGACCGGCAGCTTGGTCTCGGGGCGTTTCTGTCTCAGCGTCGAGCCGCGATACGGCTTGCGACCCTGACAGAATGGCTTGAAACCCGTTTCCATGGCATTTCCAGCTTCTGATCCCGCGTGGCGGCGACCATGGCTTTGAGAAAGCGAGATTTGGGTTTCATGTTTTTTGTCCTGCCTTGTTCGGGAAGGTCATTCCCGCATCCTGTTTGAACCTTTTGTGACGCCCATTTGCGGCGCGGATAAGGCTTATCCGGGATGAATTGCAGACAAAAAATAGAAGCTTCACACTCCTTTCACTCAACACGCCAGCGTTCGAAACACGAACGTCAGATACACATCTGATGACTGGCAAAACTCGTTACGATTCTTGATTCCGGTAAACACAACAAATGTGGCGGAAAAGTGGCGAGGGGTCTAAATCTGGGCCAAAATCACAATCTTATGACTGAGATCAGCCTGCCGTAATCGGCTTGTTTCGCGTGTGTTGAACGGCGATAGGAATAGAACCGATCCGGGTCGGAATAGGTGCAATGCCGGGTCCATTCCGCCTGTCCTACACCGGCCTGCCGCAGCCTGTGCAGGCCAAAAGAGGGCAAGTCGAATTGCAGCCGGTCATCCTGACCATTTGCAAAGAATTGGGTGTTGTCCGGTGTATCCGCCATGAAAGCGTCTAGAAACTCGGGTCCCACCTCATAAGCGCGTTGGGAAATGCTGGGACCGATCACGGCACTGATGTTGTTGCGATTGGCCCCTAACGCCTCCATGCAGTCCAACGTAGCCTCAAGTACGCCGTCCAGCGCCCCGCGCCAGCCCGCATGGGCCGCGCCGATCACCTGCGCGTCAGGATCGGCAAACAGGACTGGCTGACAATCCGCTGCCAGAATAGTCAGGGCCAGACCGGGGGTCGCGGTGACGATGGCATCCGCCTTGGGCCTTTTGCCTTCAACTGGGCCTTCAACGGTCAGAACTGTCGGCGAATGGACTTGGTGCACGCCGATCATCGCTTCGGGCGCAACGTCCATCGCATCGGCCACCCGCTTGCGGTTCAGCGCCACAACTTCGGTCTGATCGGAGGAGCCATAGCCACAATTCAGCCCATCAAATATTCCCGACGAGGCACCTCCGCGACGGGTGAAGAACCCATGGCGCAACGGCGACAGCAAGTCTGAGGTCAGAATTTCCAATGTCATGGCTCTAATCCTGGCGGTGGGGCGGCATAGGCCGGGAAAAGGCCCATCACTTTGAACAGATTTCCCATTTCGTCGGGATGCGTCAACCGGCGATGTGCGGCGATCAGCGAGTCCAGCTCGGATCCGCTCAACGCCTTTGCCAGTGTTTGCGCGCGTGCGGTAATACCTAACCGTTCCAGAAACACGCCCTGTGGGGTCAGGCGCGTGTGGCGGCATCCGCAGGCACGGGTTGCAACGGCTAAAGGTTCAAAGTCCACATGTGCGGTCAGATCGGCCTGACCGGGTGCGGCCAGAGGATCGGCGTGTTCATGGTTTTGCAGGGCCTGTAACGTGTCACCCAGCGAATGCCAGTCGCCATAGTCCACGATCAACGCCGCGCCGCCATGGCTGGCGATCCGGCTGGCCATCACGGTCAGAATGGGAATCGCTGCCGCACACAGTTCGACTAGATCTCCGTCCTTGGTATCCGTGAGCCTGTCATTTAGCGCCACCTGCGGCCCGTTTGGACCCCGCCCGAACAGAAGCGAGCCACCCCGTTCGCCCACCAAACGTTCGCACCAGCCGTCGCCTTCGCGCAGGAACTGACGAATGGGCAGGGCATCAAAGAATTCGTTCGCCACCAGCAGCAGCGGCTGGTCCGGCAGGGCTGCGACGCTGTCGATCCAGGTTGGCGCGTAATCCTTCAGCGTCTCGGCCTGCACCTGTTTCAATACAGGCGATGCCTCGATCAGCTCGACCTGAGCGGACTCGTAAAACCCCGGGACAGCCCGAGTTGCGCGCAGAATATCGGTCATCAGTGTACCGCGCCCCGGTCCCAGTTCGCACAGGGTGAAAGGCGCAGGCCGCCCCTGATCCATCCAGCTTTGCGCCAGAGACAGGCCGATCAGTTCCCCGAACATCTGACTGATTTCCGGCGCGGTGGTGAAATCCCCTTTGGTCCCGAGTGGATCGCGCGTAGTGTAATAGCCTTGCATGGGATGTAGTAGGCATTCGGCCATGTAATCTGCCACGCTCATTGGCCCATCCTGCCGGATGCGGGCGACCAGATGATCGGTCAGGCTCATGCCGCCCGCCGTGCGCGCAGGGCAAACCAAAGGCCAATCGCGATCATTGGCAATGACAGTATTTGCCCCATGGTCAGGCCATAGCCACCCACATGCCAAGCCAGCCCCAGCGGGTTGCCGGGTGACACAAACTGGGCATCCGGTTGGCGGAAAAACTCAACAATAAAGCGAGACGCGCCATACCCCGCCAGAAACAGGCCCATGATCAGGCCGGGCTTCTGAAAGGCCCCCCTGCGATATACCAGCCACAGCAGCAACGCGCCCAGCAACACACCTTCTAGCGCGGCTTCATACAGCTGCGACGGGTGTCTCGCACACATGCCCGCAACAACGCCGGGGCAGTCCTGCGCGGCAAAGCCGGGAAAAATGACGGCCCAGGGCAGCTCGCTTGGGCGGCCCCACAGTTCGGCATTCACGAAATTGGCCAACCGCCCCAGCAGCAGACCGGGCGGAACGGTGTAGGCGACCAGATCACCCAGCAACAGGGCAGGGATCTTATGGCGACGGGCAAATAGGTGGGACGCGAGGATTACACCAAGCAGACCGCCATGAAACGCCATGCCGCCTTGCCAGACCATCAGAATCTCCAACGGGTGCGAAAGGTAATAGGCAGGTTGATAAAACAGCACAAAGCCAAGTCGCCCGCCCAGTATCACACCAAGAATGATCCAGGTGACCAGATCCTCCAGCTGTTCTGGCTTCATCGGCGGGCCGCCTGTGGGCCACAGGACCGGGCGGCGCAGCGCCACAACAGCCAGCCGCCAGGCGATCAGGATGCCCGCGATATAGGCCAGCGCATACCATCTTAAAGCGAACTCCATCCCGAACAGCGAGATCGAGAACAATTCGGGCGACAGATCGGGGAAATTCAGAACAGCCTGCATGTGCGTCTCATTGCCCGTGGTTTGTAGGGCAAGTCAACCTTGAGCCTGCGCCATTCTTTCCCCATATAAGGAACAACCGCGATACCGGAGTAAAGATATGCAAACCCGCAACAAGATCCTGGACGACGTGTCCCAACTGATGACCAACGCCATGGGCGTGGCGCAGGGTGCGCGTGAAGAGGCCGAAAATGCAATGAAGTCGATGATCGACCGCTGGTTGGCCGACCGCGATTTCGTCACCCGCGAAGAATTTGATGCCGTCCGCGCCATGGCCCAGAAAGCGCGTGAAGAAAATGTGGCACTCGAAGCCCGCATCGCCGCGCTTGAGGCGAAGCTGGACAAATAACGCCCCGGGCGTTTTGTCATTTTCAAAGATTTGGACGAGCCCCGCAATCGCGCAATCCAACCCGGATTGTGCGGTGACGTGTATTCTGACGTGTCACAGAATTTAATCAAGACAAAGCTGACCCAAGCGCCAATATTTTGATCGCCGTTGCCTTCTGTCCACAACTTATTGCTGTTATCCCCAAGAATTAGGGTTGCCAGAACTCACGGTACATCGCACCATATTTAGTACAGGCCTACGGGGGAAGCCCGGCTTGTAGAGAAGGCAACTAGCGCTGGGGCGCTGCCAGTCCCGAAATGCTAGAGATTAGTGAGGTGGCATTATGGCCCTTTCCGAGCAGTATCTCGAAGAAGACATTCATCCGATCGACATTGTTGAAAACCTGGCCGAACATCACGATTGGGATTTTGACCGTATAGGCGACGATCAGATCGCCATGGCCGTCGAAGGACAATGGCGGACTTACTCGATCACTCTGGCCTGGTCCAACTATGACGAAACGCTGCGCATGGTGTGCTCGTTTGAGATGGAGCCGCCGGCCGAGCGCGAAATGCAGCTCTATGAGTTGCTCAACAAGATGAATGATCAATGCTGGGCGGGCGCCTTTACCTATTGGGCAAACCAGAAGCTGATGGTTTACCGCTATGGGCTGGTCCTTGCAGGGGGACAAACAGCCAGCGCGGATCAGATCAACACAATGATCACTGCCGCAGTCATGAGCGCCGAGCGGTACTACCCCGCGATCCAACTGGTGACCTGGGGCAATCGAGGCCCAGAAGAAGCCATGCAAGTGGCCATTGCAGAGGCCTACGGCCGGGCGTAAAGCTTTGCCCCAAACCGACATGTAACGCGGGAGGGGCAAATGGACATGACGCGTGTGGCCGAACAGGGGCTTGTGCTTCTGGGATGCGGTAAGATGGGGTCCGCAATGCTGGCGGGATGGCTGGAACACGGCCTCCCGCCAGCGTCCGTTTGGGTGATCGACCCATATCCGTCCGACTGGCTGAAGGCGCAGGGCGTCAACATCAACACTCCATTGCCCGAAGCGCCCGCCGTGGTGCTGGTTGCGGTCAAGCCGCAGATGATGGGTGAGGCTCTGCCCGCTATTCAGGCACTGGGCGGTGGTGACAGCCTGTTTGTCTCGGTCGCGGCGGGCACCTCGATCGCCTCGTTCGAAACCGTATTGAGCAGCGATACCCCAATCATTCGCGCCATGCCCAACACACCCGCGGCCATTCGTCAGGGCATCACGGCGCTGATTGGCAACAGCCATGCCTCGGACTATGATCTGACCTTGGCCGAAAGCTTGCTGTCGGCAGTGGGCGAGACCGTGCGTCTGGACAATGAGGCGCAGATGGACGCCGTAACCGGTCTCAGCGGATCCGGCCCGGCCTATGTCTTCCACCTGATTGAAACTCTGGCTGCCGCTGGCGAGGCACAGGGTTTGCCTGCGGAACTTGCCATGAAACTGGCGATATCCACAGTTGCAGGCGCTGGTGCGTTGGCCATGGCGGCCGAGGACGACCCGGCGCAGCTGCGCATCAATGTGACTTCTCCGAATGGCACCACGCAGGCCGCGCTTGAGGTGCTGATGCATGATGAACAGGGGTTCCGCGATCTACTGCACCGTGCCGTCAAAGCCGCAACCGACCGATCCAAGGAGCTGTCACGTGAGTGAGATTTCATTCGACGACTTTCTCAAAGTCGATATCCGGGTGGGCGAGGTGATCCGCGCCGAACCCTATCCCGAGGCCCGCAAACCTGCGATCAAGATGTGGATCGACTTCGGGGAAGAGATCGGTGAACGCAAGACCTCGGCCCAGATCACTGCGCATTACGATCCGTCGACTCTGGTTGGCAAACAGGTCATGGCTGTGGTCAATTTCCCTCCGCGCCAGATCGGCAGGTTCATGTCCGAGGTTCTGGTGCTGGGTCTGCCCGATGAAAATGGCGAGATCGTTCTGATCGGCCCCGATGGCAAAGTTCCAACCGGCGGACGGATGCACTGATGAAACTACTGATTGCACGACCAATGACCTCGGCGGTCGAGGCTCGCGCCCGTGCCGAGTTTGACGTGGAGATACGTGAGAACACCATGCCCATGTCACAGCAGGAGATGCTGTCCGCTTTGGCAGAATTCGATGTTGTTGTACCGACACTGGGCGACCAGTTTTCTGCTCAGGTTTTTGGGGATGCAGACAAGCCTCGTTGCAAGCTGTTGGCCAATTTCGGCGTTGGTTATAACCACATCGATGTGGATGCCGCACGCTCAGCAGGTGTGGAGGTGACCAACACGCCCGGTGCGGTCACCGATGCGACGGCGGATATCGCCATGACCTTGCTGCTGACAACAGCCCGACGCGCGGGCGAGGGCGAGCGGCTGGTCCGCTCGGGTCAATGGCAAGGCTGGCACCCAACGCAGATGCTGGGGCATCACGTCAGCGGCAAACGCGTCGGTATCGTTGGTATGGGCCGCATCGGGCAGGCTATCGCCCGTCGGTGCCATTTCGGCTTTGGAATGCAGGTGGCCTATCAATCCCGCAGTGCAAAGGATCTGGACTTCCCGGCAGAGTTCATGCCCCAATTGCAGAGCTTGGCCGCCTCGGTCGACTTCCTTGTGCTCGCGGTGCCCGGTGGCGCGGAAACCCGCCATCTGATTGATGCGCATATCCTTGAGGCGATGAGCCCTTCGGCAATTCTGATAAATATCGCTCGGGGCGAAGTCGTGGACGAAGTCGCCCTGATCTCGGCACTGCAATCCGGTCAGATTGCAGGGGCTGGGCTGGACGTCTACGAGTTCGAGCCCAGTGTACCACAGGTCCTCTGTGATATGGAAAATGTCACCCTGCTGCCCCATCTGGGCACGGCCACCGAAGAGGTGCGAAGCAGCATGGGCCATATGGCGCTGGACAACGTCGCGGCCTTTGTGGCGGGCAGGGCGTTGCCTAATCCGGTTTAGTCGCCCATCGCATCGCGCCAGTGCTTGCGGCAAAGCGAGGCATAGGTTTCGTTGCCGCCGATCTGCACCTGGGCACCTTCGGTTATGGCTTTGCCGTATTCGTCCTGACGAATCACCATCGTTGCCTTGCGGCCGCATTTGCAGATGGTGCGCACCTCGCGCATTTCGTCGGCAAGGGCCAGCAGGGCGGCTGATCCGGGGAACAGTTTGCCCTGAAAATCCACGCGCAACCCATAGGCCAACACCGGAACTTTCAGATCATCGACCGCACGCGCCAGCTGCCAGACCTGTACTTCAGACAGGAACTGGGCCTCGTCGATGAACACGCACGCCACCGCGCCTTCGTTCAGGCGTTTCTGAATCATGGCGAAGACATCGTCGTCAGGTGTGAATGTGTCGGCCTGTTCCGAGATACCGATACGCGATGCAATCCGCCCGGATCCTGCTCGTCCATCGATGGCGGCAGTCATCAGATAAGTCTGCATCCCACGCTCACGATAGTTGTGCGAGGCCTGCAGT
The DNA here is from genome assembly GCF_059612325.1 of Ruegeria sp. CDSA021. Lineage (NCBI taxonomy): Bacteria > Pseudomonadati > Pseudomonadota > Alphaproteobacteria > Rhodobacterales > Roseobacteraceae > Ruegeria > Ruegeria sp. CDSA021. The sequence goes on along the minus strand of NZ_JBXWQJ010000007.1, from coordinate 146,689 downwards.
AACACGGTCGATTTACCCGCGTTCATTGTCGAATAGTTGAAATACAGCTTTGCCATGGCGCGGGTCTAAATTGCCTGATGCAAAGGAACAAGATATCAATCGTTTTGACAGAGCGACGTCGCCGTTGTTTTTGCAGAGGCCGAGCTACGCTCTAGGGGATGGAACCCCGACATCCACAACAGCGACGCCGTCGGCCAACATGTGGCCAAAACGGAGCGAAGCCAAACAATACCGCCTCGCAATCACTCGTTACCGGCTTGAACTGCCGCCACTCACTCACAAAATCCCCCGCATATCTGAGGGATAGTCAATGTATGACATTTCAATTATGAATCGGTTATGGGAAATTTCCCGACGCTTTCCCCCAATTGGACATCGGGCAGGCGTTTGCAGGTAACAAAGGTAATAAAATGGCAGATATCGGGGCCTATCTGAAAAAGCATACAGAAGCATTGGTCAAAGACGTCGGAATCGAAGCCGCATGTGAAATTACCGGGAAATCCAAGGCCACTCTGGGCCGGTATTATTCCGACAACGCCGAACATGCGGACAGATTCATGCCTGTGGATGCGGTGGCCCGTCTTGAAAACGCGGCAACTTACCCGCATGTCACGTCGGCTTTGGCGGATCTGAAGAACATCACCTTGTCTTATACCGACCGCAATTCGACTGAGCCGCGTACAGGCGGCGTGAACTCGGATGTCATCGCGCTCAGCCAGCGGTTTGCAATGCTAATGACCGAGTATCAGGCAGCCATCGAAGACGGCATCATAACAGTGAACGAGGCCAAGCGGCTGTTGAGGGAAACCAGCCTGCTGCAACAGGTTCTGATCGAGATGAAGTTGCATCTGGAAGAAGAAAGCGTCAGCTAGTCCCGTTTTTCCTATGCGGGCGCCTGTATCCAGCTGAAATCCGGCCGTCGGATCGCAAGGATCAGAAGCCTAGAAATTGCGGTCAGAAAATGTCCAGGGCCATAACACGCGCCTCAATTCAGTCACGCCCGTGCAATAGGTATATAGTGCAGAAAACACCTTCAAGGGCACATGATCATGCAAACATCGCAGCAGATCTACAGCAGCCGTACGGATCCGGTGGTCTTGTTGGCCTTTGTCTGCGCCTTTGTAGTGCTTGTGGTCTTGATGACGCTGAGCGGCCACAGCGAAGGCTCCGACGATGTGATGCGCTGGGTCGGTGTGCGCGACCTGCTGGAAGGGCAAGGCTGGTTTGATGCCTATCAGCAGCGATTGGGTCCCAACGATGGAACCCTGATGCACTGGTCCCGCTTGGTCGATGCCCCGATTGCCGGGCTTTACTTTGCACTCCAGCCGGTTTTTGGCCCCGACATCGCCTTTCAGATCACGGCCTTTTTCTGGCCAGCGCTACTGGCAGCACTGACCTTATGGGCCTTTGCGATGACCGGAGGTGTTCTGGGCCGGCGTGAGGGCGCAATCTCGGCTCTCGTCATCGGCGTGCTTACTCTCGAACACTCGCGGAAGTTCGACTATTTCTCTTTCGATCATCACAATCTTCAAATCCTGCTCTTTGCAGCGGCGATTGCATTTTTTGTGCTGCGCAAGGACAGGCGCTATGCCGGTTGGATGCTGGGGCTTTGCCTGGCGCTGTCGGTGTCGGTGGGCACCGAAGCCATATTGCAGATCGCACTCATCGCGGTGTTTTGTGCCATCGACTGGATGATCAACGGCACACCTGCGCGCCACCGCACTGTGACCTTCGGCGTTGGACTGGCCCTGACCCTTGCGCTGACCAGTCTCGCGACGACTGGGCGGGATAGTTTCTTTTACCCAAGTTGTGATGCACTGACCATCAGCGTGGCATTGCCCGCAAGTGTGGCGGCGCTTGGTCTTGCTGCTGTGGCCTGGATCGGTTCCGGCTGGTCTCGTCCTGGCCGGATTGTTGCCTGCCTCGGTGCCGGGGCCGTGACACTGGCCTGCTCCTATGTCTTTGCGCCGTATTGCCTCAGCAATCCTATCGACGCGCTGCCGCAAGAGATGCGGGTATTCTGGCTTGGACAGATAGCCGAAGCGCAAGGTATCAGCGTTGTGCTTGAACGGCATTGGGGTGAGGTCATTGCCCTGAAGGCGATGTCCCTGCTGACGACGGGAGCGGCGCTGGCTTTCGCGCTCAGGTCCCGCGCTGGTTTGGATTACACCCTGTTTCTTGCGCTGATCGCTGTTGGCTTTGTCGTTTTCCTTTACCAGTCCCGGATGATGACCTTTTTCAGCGTCTCGTTGGTGGCGGTTCAGGCGCAGATCCTGCGTGTGCTGTACAACGCTTACGCGCGGGATCGCCATGTGGCCGCCGGGCTGGCGATGGTGGCGTTTGTCATTTGCGTTTCACCCAAGATCGGCATCAGTTTGGAAAAACAGTTTGGGGCTTTGTTCAACCCGTCTTTTGCCGCTTCATCGTCAGCCGCCGGGCAAGACCCTTCAGAGGCCGGTGCCTCTTGCCGCACGCCGCAGGCTTATGCGGCGCTGCGCGATCTACCCCGTGGTATGGTTCTGATTGACTTCGATTTTGCGGCAAACGTGTTGCGTTACACCGACCACGCGGTACTGGCTGGCAATTACCACCGCAATCAGGCCGGAATTCTGGCGCAGATCGACTTGTTTCGATCCGACGCCACACGTATCGCGCCGCGCTTGAGGGCGCTGAACATAGATTACGTGCTTCTCTGCACCTCGGCACCACGGGCCGATTTCTGGAGCTCGGCGTCAGGCGGGCGTGGTTTGCAGACGCGATTGGTGGAGGGCGAGGTGCCGGACTACCTCACCCGCATTCCAGGTTCGGGCGAAGACGCTTTCCAAATGTTTAGAGTCACTGCGGCGCAATAAGCGCTTTTAGGCGTGGCGCTTTACGATCACCGACCCAACCGAATACCCGGCCCCGAAAGAACAGATCAGCCCAAGATCACCGTCTTGCAGGTCGTTGGAATACTTCGAAAACGCGATGATCGACCCGGCGGATGACGTGTTTGCATAATCCTGAAGGATATTTGGCTGCTCGCCCGCTTCGGGCTCACGGCCCAGAACCTTTTTGCCGATGAAATCGTTCATGGTTTTGTTGGCCTGATGCAGCCAAAGGCGTTTGAGGTCGGTATTGCTGACCCCTTCGGCATCCATGTGGTCGCTGATATGCTTGCTGACCATCGGCAGCACTTCCTTGAACACTTTCCGCCCGTTCTGCATGAACTGCATGTCGCGCCGGTCGGTCATCCCATCCGGGCGCGAACGGCGCAAAAAGCCGTTGTTGTTGCGGATATTGTTGGAAAACGCGGTGGCGCAGCGGGTCGATAGGATTTCGAAATGCGGGCCTTGCGCGTCTTCGATCCGTTCGATCAGGGTTGCCGTCGCGACATCACCAAAGATGAAGTGACAATCGCGGTCGCACCATTCCAGATGGCCCGAGCATATTTCCGGGTTCACCACCAGCGCCGCGCGCACCGATCCTGACCGCACCATGTCCGCCGCCGCCTGTATGCCGAACGTGGCCGAGGAACAGGCGACGTTCATGTCAAAGCCGAACCCGTCGATACCCAGTTCCTGCTGTATTTCAATCGCAACCGCCGGATAGGCGCGTTCGTGGTTCGAGGCCGCACAGATTACCAGATCGACATCTGCCGCGTTGCGCCCCGCCTGAGCAAGCGCCTTCCTGCAGGCATCCACTGCCATCTCGGTCATGATCCCGGGCTCATCGTCGCTGCGCTGCCGCAGCGACGGGTGCATCACGTCCGGGTCCAGCACACCAGACTTGTCCATCACATAGCGGTTCTCGATTCCCGACGCCTTCACGATGAACTCTTCCGAGGAATGTTGCATTGGCTCCATCTGCCCTGCGGCAATAGCCTCGGCATTCTTCGCGTTCTGTTTGTCGGCATAAGCGTTGAACGCCTCAACAAGTTCTGCATTGGTGATGACGTTTTGAGGCGTGAAGACACCGGAACCGGTGATGGCGGGGGTATACATGGCGGGCCCTGAATGTTTCGGATTTGCTCAAAATGCAGTCATGGTGTGATTTGATCAAGGTATGTTGACCCAAGGGAATGTTTCCGGAGGCGCAATTTCATATCTTGAATAGTTCAGAAATCGAAGTATATCGCCCCCAACGCGCGCGGAGAACCTCAATGCCAAACGATATCGGCACCAGGCTTGGCCGCCTAAGCCCCGAGATTCAGGCGATCATGGGGGTGTATGCCCTGTACTGGAAGCTGGAAGAGACATTTGACTGTATCGAAACGGACCTGAGCCACCCCGAATGCCACATGCTGATCAAGCTAGATCAGCCAAAGCGCATGGGGGTGCTGGCTGCCGATATGCTAAGCGTGCCTTCAACAATCACGGCCACTGCCGATTCCCTTGAAAAAGCAGGCTACTTGACGCGCGAGCGTGACCCCGAAGACCGCCGTGCCTGGTTGCTGGTGCTGACCGGCCAAGGCGAGGAGGCCCGCAACATGCTGGTGGCCGAGGCCGGAGACCTGTTTCACAGGGCTTCGGGCCTGAACAAAGAAGAAACCGCCGAGTTCGCGCGACTTGCGTGCAAAATCCGTGACAACGTTTTGAAAACGGGAATTCCCGAGGGATTGAAGAAATGAAACTCCTGACCTCTATCGGCCTTGCTCTGGCCGTTCTGGCAAGCCCCATTGCCGCTCAAGGCACCCCCAAACCTGTAAAGCTCATGCAGGTGCGCGAGGCAGCACCTGGCTTCACCCGCCAATTCTTTGGCCGCGTCGCTGCGCGTCAGACTGTTGATCTGGCCTTTCAGGTGGCTGGTCAGATCGTCGAGATGCCCGTCAACGAAGGGTTCGTGATCCCCAAAGATGGCCTGATTGCACGTCTGGATCAGGAGCCGTTCGATCTGCGTCTGGATCGTGCGCGTCTTCAAAAGGATCAAGCGGACCGCACAGTTGCCCGCTTGTCCCGCCTGCGGGGCACAACGGCCAGTCAGGTGGCGGTCGATGACGCGGAGACCGAGGCGCAACTGGCCGCGATTGCCCTGCGCGACGCGGAATACGAGTTGGAACATGCAACCCTGACTGCGCCGTTCGATGCGCTTGTCTCCAGCCGCGCGGTCGAGGCCTTCACCACCGTATCGGCAGGCGCGCCCATTGTCCGCATCCACGACATGTCCGAACTGCGCATCGAGGTGGACGTGCCCGAGATCCTGTTCCAACGTTCAGGTCAAAACGATGAAAGAACGATCACCGCCAAATTCCCCGTCAGCGACGAGGTCTTCCCACTGGAAATCCGGGAATTCGACGCTGAAACCTCCAGCGTGGGCCAGACATTCCGTATCCAGTTTGGCCTGACTCCGCCCGAGGGATTGCAAATCCTTCCGGGATCTTCAGTCACAGTGAACGTTCAGGTCAGGGATGGACGCACAGGTATCGTCGTACCAGCGACGGCCATTGTCGCGGACGCCACCGGTGAACTCAGTGTCATGGTGTTCTCTCCGGTCGGAGCGGATGAAGGCACCGTCCGCCGGGTTCCGGTGACCATTGAACCCACGCAGACCGGCGATGTGCGGGTGCTGACGGGCTTGTCCGATGGTGACGAAGTTGTTGTTGCCGGTGGCGCGGTACTGACAGACGGTCAGCCCGTGCGTCGGTTCACCGGCTTCGCGAACTGAGGTGCTGACAGATGAACATCGCTCGTGCCTCGATTGATCGGCCGCTTTACACATGGCTGATCATCCTCATTGCCCTGTTTGGGGGCATCTGGGGGTTCATGTCGCTTGGCCGGTTGGAAGACCCGGCCTTCACGATCAAAAACGCGGTTATCGCCACGCAATACCCTGGTGCCACAGCGGAACAGGTGGCGCTGGAAGTATCTGAGCCGCTGGAATCCGCGATCCAGCAGATGGGTGAGGTGGACGTTATCACCTCGGTCAACCAGCCGGGGCAATCTCTGATCGAGGTCGAGATCAAGTCGACCTACGACGGCACCGAACTGCCTGCCATCTGGACCCGCCTGCGGGCCAAAGTGCGCGACGCAGCACGCGGCTTGCCGTCGGGCGTCAGCCAACCTTACGTGAATGACGGTTTTGGCGATGTGTTTGGTCTGTTCTATGCCGTAACCGCCGAAGGGTTCTCGGATGCCGAAAAGCACGAATTGGCCACCTTCCTGCGACGGGAGTTGCTGACCGTTGATGGTGTGGCGGATGTCGAGGCTCAGGGCCTGCCGAATGAAGCAATCTTTGTGGAGCCTGATCTGGCGATTTCGGTGAACCAGAATGTACCGCTGCAGGCGATCAACGAAGCCATCGCCAACGCGGATTCGGTGAATTCCTCGGGATCTTTGCGCTCGGAAAACGAACGCACCACCATCTTGACCGCCGAAGGGTCTGACAGTGTGTCGGCCATTGCGGGTCTGTCCGTTGGCTCGCAAGGGCAGGTGATCAACCTGTTCGACATGTCCAACGTCTATCGCGCCCGTCAGAACGATCCGGATATCATGATCCGCTACAACGGGACCGAGGCGTTCACCCTTGGCATCGCGGGCCTGGCCACGGAAAACATCGTCGAAGTCGGCAAACGGGCCGACGCCAAATTCGTGGAACTGGACGCGAATATCCCCTTCGGTGTGGAAATTCTGCCGATCTACCAGCAACATGTGGTGGTCGAGCAGGCCTCGAACGATTTCCTTGTGAACCTCGCTATGTCAGTGGCCATCGTGGTCGCCGTGTTGGGTATCTTCATGGGCTGGCGTGCGGCTATTGTTGTGGGTTCGACCTTGCTGTTGACCGTGGTCGGCACGCTCTTGTTCATGTCGCTGTTCTCGATCGAGATGGAGCGGATATCGCTGGGCGCCCTGATCATTGCCATGGGGATGCTTGTAGACAACGCTATCGTGGTGGCCGAAGGGATGCAGATCTCCATGTTGCGCGGCAAGTCCTCGCGCGATGCAGCTGAAGATGTGGCATCGAAAACCCAGATCCCGCTGTTGGGGGCCACTGTAATCGGAATCATGGCATTTGCCGGCATTGGCCTCAGCCCCGATGCGACGGGTGAGTTTCTGTTCTCACTGTTTGCGGTGATCGGTATCTCGCTGTTGCTCAGCTGGATACTGGCCATAACTGCTACGCCGCTGTTGGGGCACTACTTCTTCAAGCAGGGCAAAGAAGGTGAGATCGACGCTTACGGAGGCATCCTGTTCCGTATCTATGGTGCAATTCTGCATTTTGCGCTCCGCTTCCGCTGGTTGGTTGTTATCGGCCTCGTTGGTGTAACAGTGGTGTGTTACGCCGGGTTCGGGCTGATGAAACAGCAGTTCTTCCCGAACTCGAACACGCCGCTGTTCTTCGTGCATTACAAGCTGCCTCAGGGCACACCGATTGCGCGTACGGCGCAGGATATGGCGGTGTTCGAGAACTGGCTGGCCGACCGCGATGACGTGGTTTCGGTCACAACCTTCGTGGGGCAGGGCGCGACCCGATTCATGCTGACCTACTCGGCAGAAAAACCGAACCCGAGCTATGGGCATATGATCATCCGCACAGAAAGCCTGGATGACATTCCGGCCTTGCAGGCGGATCTGGAAGCGTTTGGATCTGTCCAGTTTCCGGAAGGTGAGTTTGGCACCAAGCGTCTGGTCTTTGGACCCGGTGGCGGTGACCCGATCCAGGCTCGGTTCTCGGGCAGTGATCCGGTGGTGCTGCGTCAGCTTGCCGACGAGGCCGTGCAGTGCATGGCTGCGGCATCGCCTAACGCGCTGCTCGTCCACCACGACTGGCGCGAGCAGGAGCTGGCGGTGCAGCCGGTCTATGCCACCGAACGGGCGCAGACCGCAGGTGTCACGCGCGAGGATATTGCCGCCACGCTGCAATTCTCGACCGACGGCATCACGGGGGGGGTGTTCCGGGAACGTGATCGTCTGATCCCGATCATCCTGCGCCGACCGGTGGACGGAGATTATTCAATCGTCGATCAGGTGGTGTATTCGGACCAGTCAGAGAAATTTGTACCAATCGAACAGATGGTCGACGGGTTCGAGTACAAGTCGCTCAATACGCTGGTGCACCGTCGTGACCGTGTTTTGACCATCACCGTCGGTGCGGACATTCCGCCTGACCTGACGGCAGCACAGGTTCATGCCGAAGTGCGGAACGCCATCGAGGCCATCGAGCTGCCCCCCGGGTACAAGATGGAGTGGGGCGGTGAGTTCGAAAACTCACGCGATGCGCAGGAAAGCCTGGGCAAGCAATTGCCGCTGAGCCTGCTGATCATGGTTCTGATCTCGGTCCTGCTGTTCAACGCAATCCGTCAGCCGATCATCATCTGGCTACTGGTGCCGATGTCGGTCAACGGCGTGGTCATTGGCTTGCTGGGAACTGGTCTGCCGTTCACCTTCACCGCGCTTCTGGGTCTGCTCAGCCTGTCCGGCATGTTGATCAAAAACGGCATCGTTCTGGTGGAGGAGATCGACCTTGTTCGCGCCACAGGAAAACCCCTGCGTGAGTCTATCGTCGAAGCCTCAGTCTCCCGTTTGCGCCCTGTGATGCTGGCGGCCATCACGACCATTCTGGGTATGGCACCGCTGTTGACGGACGCGTTCTTTGTCTCGATGGCGGTGACGATCATGGGCGGTCTGGCGTTTGCAACCGTCCTGACTATGGTCGCCGCGCCAGTGTTCTACCTGCTTTTCTTCAAGCGGGACGAAAGACGCGAGGCGCTGACCACCTGAAAACAAGCTTAGGCCGGGTCTGTTTGAAAGGCCGGACCCGGTTAGGTCAAATCAATGGAACAAACGGCACATCACATGCAGCTAGAACGGTGAAAATTGTGAGAACCAGAAATACCCGCATTGTTTCATTCTCCTTGTGCCTGAAAAAAATGCGCGCCCGTTGATGGTAGGTCAACGGGCGCGCATCTGTTTGTTCGTCAATGAGCCAATTGTGGCTCAGGCGGGTTACCCCTGCAGCGACTTCACCTCGACATCCTCTTCGGCCTGCGCCTTGATCGCCAGCGCAGCAGCGTGGCTTGCAGCGGCGGTGGTGTAGTACGGGATCTTGTCATAAAGCGCGATGGACCGGATGGCCTTGCTGTCCTCAACCGCCTGCGCGCCCTCGGTGGTGTTCATCAGCAGTTGGACCTGCCCGTCTTTCAGCATGTCGACCACGTCAGGGCGACCCTCATAGACCTTGTTGACCACGTCGCAGGGCACACCCTGTTCCGCCAGCCAGCTTTGCGTGCCGCGGGTGGCGACCAGCGTGAAGCCCTGCTCGACCAGAACTTGTGCAGCCTCAAGCATCGCTGCGCCTTTGTCGGCATCCTTGATCGAGATAAAGGCACGGCCCGAGGACGGCAGGACCATACCCGCGCCCATCTGTGCCTTGAGGAAGGCGCGCGGGAAGTCGCGGTCCCAACCCATGACCTCACCGGTCGAGCGCATTTCCGGGCCAAGGATCGTGTCAACGCCGGGGAAGCGCGCGAAGGGCAGAACGGCCTCTTTCACCGAGAACCACGGCATATCGGGATCGGCCAGCGTCATCTGATCAGCGATCTTGGTATCGTCCACGGTTTTGTAGGGGGGGCGTTGCGGGAAGTTCGCCAGCTTTTCGCCTGCCATGACGCGCGCGGCGATAGACGCAATCGCACTGTCGGTCGCCTTGGCCACGAATGGCACGGTGCGCGAGGCGCGCGGGTTCACTTCGATCAGATAAATCTCATCGTCCTTGATCGCGAACTGGACGTTCATCAAACCGACAACGTTCAATGCCTTTGCTAGTTTGAACGTCTGATCCTTGATCTGCGCGAGGATCTCTTTCGACAAGGAATAGGGTGGCAGCGAACACGCCGAGTCACCCGAGTGCACGCCGGCCTCTTCGATATGTTGCATGATGCCTGCGACATGAACGTCGGTGCCATCGCACAGCGCATCAACGTCCAGCTCAACCGCGCCAGCCAGATAGCTGTCCAGCAGAACAGGGCTGTCGCCCGAGACCACAACGGCCTCGTTGATGTAGCGTCTCAGCTGATCCATATCGCGAACGATTTCCATCGCGCGGCCACCCAGAACGTAAGAGGGGCGGATCACCAGCGGGAAGCCGATGTCTTCGGCGATTTCAAGTGCTTGCTCGTCGGTGGAGGCGATGCCGTTATTGGGCTGCTTCAAGCCCAAATCGTTGACCAGCGCCTGAAACCGCTCACGGTCTTCAGCCAGGTCGATGGCGTCCGGGGTGGTGCCCAGGATCGGGATACCTTCGGTTTCCAGCGCATTGGCCAGTTTCAGCGGGGTCTGGCCGCCGAACTGAACAATCACCCCGTGCAGCGTGCCGTTTTCCTGCTCTTTCGTCAGGATTTCCATCACGTGTTCGAAAGTCAAAGGCTCGAAATACAGACGATCCGAGGTGTCATAGTCGGTCGACACGGTCTCGGGGTTGCAGTTGATCATGATGGTCTCATAGCCCGCTTCGGTCAGTGCGAAACAGGCGTGACAACAGCAATAGTCGAACTCGATCCCCTGACCGATCCGGTTGGGACCACCGCCCAGAATGACGACCTTTTTCCGGTCGCTCGGACGTGCTTCGCATTCGACCTCGCCCATCATCGGGGCTTCGTAGGTCGAGTACATATAGGGCGTCTGCGCCTCAAATTCGGCGGCGCAAGTGTCGATGCGTTTGAAGACGGCGGTGACGCCCAGATTACGGCGGGCCCGGCGGACATTGTCCTCATCCCGGCCCGTCAGATTGCCCAGACGCGCATCGGTGAAGCCCAGCATTTTCAGCCTGCGGATACCGTGCTCGGTGACGGGCAGCCCGTCTTTGCGAACCTGACGCTCGGCTTCAATGATCTCGCGGATACGGGCCAGGAACCAGGGGTCGAATTTGGTGACGCCGAAGATTTCGTCATCGGTCAGACCATGACGCATAGCTTGCGCAATGGTCCGCAGACGGTCCGGCGTTTGCTGGCTGATCGCCTTGATGACGGCAGCTTTATCGTCGGCCTCATCCCAGAGACCCACGTTCAAGCCTGGGATTTCGATCTCATCAAAGCCGGTCAGGCCCGATTCCATCGAAGCCAGCGCCTTTTGCATCGATTCGTGGATCGTGCGGCCGATGGACATGGCTTCACCCACAGACTTCATCGCGGTGGTCAGGTAGGGTTCCGAGCCGGGGAATTTCTCGAATGCGAATTTCGGGATTTTGGTTACAACATAGTCGATGGTCGGTTCAAACGACGCAGGTGTGACTTTGGTGATGTCGTTGTCCAGCTCATCCAGCGTGTAGCCCACGGCCAGTTTTGCGGCGATCTTGGCAATCGGGAAACCTGTTGCCTTGGAGGCCAGCGCCGAAGAGCGTGACACGCGCGGGTTCATCTCGATCACGACCATGCGGCCATCGTCGGGGTTGATCGCCCATTGTACGTTCGAGCCACCGGTTTCAACGCCGATCTCGCGCAAAACAGCAATCGAACCGTTGCGCATGATCTGGTATTCCTTGTCGGTCAGCGTCAGGGCAGGGGCCACGGTGATCGAGTCACCCGTGTGAACGCCCATCGGATCGATGTTTTCAATCGAACAAACGATGATGGCGTTGTCCGCAGTGTCGCGCACCACCTCCATCTCGTATTCCTTCCAGCCCAGCAAGCTTTCATCGACGAGGATCTGGTTCACCGGCGATGCATCCATACCCGAACGGCAGAAGTGGATATAGTCTTCACGGTTATAAGCCACGCCGCCGCCGGTACCGCCAAGGGTAAAGGCAGGGCGGATGATGGCCGGCAAGCCGATCTCTTCCAGCTCATCCAAAGCGATCTGTACTCCCGCGTCCAAATCCGCGCTGCCGTTTGGTTTGCGCGGTGCAGTCACGATGGTGGCCTTGGGATTTTCCAGCCCCAGACGATCCATCGCCTCGCGGAACAGTTTGCGGTCTTCGGCCATCTCGATGGCGTCGCGCTTGGCACCGATCATCTCGACACCGAACTTGTCCAGCACACCCATTTCTTCCAGTGCGAGCGACGTGTTCAGGCCGGTCTGACCACCCATGGTGGGCAGTAGGGCGTCAGGGCGTTCTTTCTCGATGATCTTGGCGACGACTTCGGGCGTGATCGGCTCGATATAAGTGGCATCCGCCAGACCGGGATCGGTCATGATCGTCGCCGGATTCGAATTCACCAGAATGACCCGGTAGCCTTCCTCGCGCAGCGCCTTGCAGGCCTGAGCGCCGGAATAGTCGAATTCGCAGGCCTGACCGATAACAATGGGGCCCGCCCCGATGATCATGATCGACTGGATGTCGGTTCTTCTCGGCATGGCCTGGTTCCTTTGATTGTCAGCGAGTCAGGGCACCGCCCAAGCGCCCAAATTGTCCTGCGTTATAGGGACCGCGCGAAAAGGTGCAAGAGGGATCGGAAACAGGGGCGAAATTGCCGCTTTCCCCTCTTTCACTTGGTGGAGTATTCTCTATACGGCCCCTCACGGCAATTGAGGATGCAAGTGCGTATTCGTTTCGATCAGGGACCGGCCGGGCGTGGAACCCGGTTCCAGCGTCCGTCCCAGATTATCCGCGCGGATGTCGCGGAAGAGGTTCCCCAGGCTCTGGCGGCGCTGGATGAGGCGCGCGCGGATGGTGCCTGGCTGGCAGGGTACGCCAGTTACGAGCTTGGTTATGCGCTGGAGCCCCGGCTGCTGAACCTGTTGCCCAACGATCGTCGCCTGCCTTTGCTGTGCTTTGGTGCTTACGACGCGCCGGATCGTGTTACCCTGCCGACCGCCGCCGGTGAAGTTAGCGAATTTCAACCTCGTTGGGATGAAGAGTGCTATACACAGGCGTTTCAGGCTGTGCACGACGCCATCGGCGCGGGCGACATCTATCAGGCCAACTTAACCTTCCCGATTGACCTGACGGTTTCGGGCGACAGCGAAACACTCTATGCCGCGTTGGCTGCGGGGCAACCAGTGGGCCATGGTGCATTGGTGCAGCAAGATGGGATACCGGATCTGCTTAGCCGCTCACCCGAGCTGTTTTTCCGCACGGATGAGAGCGGAAAGATCGAAACACGCCCGATGAAGGGCACCCAGCCACGCAGCGACGACCCGGAAGAGGACGATTGGCGTCGGGCTTTCCTGTCCACGGACGAAAAGAACCGGGCAGAGAACCTGATGATCGTTGACCTGCTGCGCAATGATATCAGCCGCGTCGCGTTGCCTGGGTCGGTTCATGTTCCCGAGCTGTTTCGGGTCGAAACCTATGCCACTGTGCATCAGATGGTCTCGCTGGTCCGGGCGCAATTGCATAAATGCGTCGGGCTGGGTGAGATTCTGACGGCGCTGTTCCCCTGTGGGTCGATCACCGGTGCGCCTAAGATTCGTGCAATTGAGATTCTGGCCGAGCTGGAGCCGTGGGCGCGTGACATCTATTGCGGCACCATTGGCTGGGCTGCGCCTGACGGTCGGTCCGAATTCAATGTGGCCATCCGCACCTTGATGCTTGAAGACGATCACGCCACTCTGAACGTAGGCGGTGGAGTCGTCTGGGACAGCACCGCCCCGTCAGAATATGAGGAGGCGCTATGGAAAGCCCGCTTCGCCCGCCAGCTGAGCCTGATTTCCGTCTGATCGAAACGCTGGCTTTCCGGACTGAGCGGGGGTTCATTCGGCAGGACCGTCATCTGGCGCGTATGGCCCGCACGGCAGGGGTCGTTGATATTCCGTTTAACCCGGATCAAGCGACCGCTGTGCTGAATGAAGCTGTCGGCGATACCCCGTTACGTTGCCGCCTGACACTGGACGCATCTGGTGTGTTTGATCTGACGACTGGTGTTCTGGCTGCCAATCCATCAATCTGGCGCGTCGCTTTGTCCGATCAGCGTCTGGCTTCGAATGACCTGTGGTTGCGTCACAAGACAACCCAACGATCACTCTATGACTCTGCGCGCGCAGGGTTGCCCGAAGGTGTCGATGAGCTGTTGTTCCTGAATGAGCTTGGCGAATTGTGCGAAGGCACCATATCAAACGTGTTTTTGGAAATGTCCGATGGTCGAGTTCTGACACCCGCCCTGTCCAGCGGGCTGTTGCCGGGGATACTGCGTGAAGAACTGCTGGATAAAGAAACAGTTACAGAAGCCGTACTGACCTTGACCGATCTCAAAAACGCGCAAATTGTACATATGGGCAATTCATTGCGCGGGCTGATCCGGGTGGAGCTGATAGACACGTGACCAAAGACAGCACGATGATCGGACCGCTGGTTGCACTGCCACGGCTGAGGCTGGAATTTGGCCTTTTCTATGTTGGCCTGCCTTTGCTGATCGCCGTTCTTTTCCCACCCAACTGGATGTTCCCGGCGCTGTTTGCCTTGACTGGGCTGGGTATAGTGTTGTTGCACCGGACACCAGGCTTTCAGTGGGCTGAACTGCGTTATGACTGGGCCAACTGGTCGCTGCGTGAGGTGGCACTTTTTGCCGCCATCATGACCGTCTTCTGCGTGGGGTTGATACACGTTACGCGTCCGGATGCCGCGTTTTTCTTGGTAATACACCGCCCCGAGATGCTGGCGTTCATCTGGGTCGGCTATCCATTGCTGTCTGCCCTGCCGCAAGAGCTGCTGTTCCGCCCTCTGTTCTTCCGCCGCTATCACGCGATCCTTCCTAACGGACGCGCGGCCTATCTGTTAAATGCCGCAGTATTTTCGTTCGCCCACCTGATGTACTGGAGCTGGATCGTCGCACTGATGACCTTCGCGGGCGGGCTATTGTTCACGTGGGCGTATCGACAGCGCGGCTCGTTCTTCTATGCGGTGCTGTTGCACGCAATTGCGGGCAATATCATCTTTGCGGTGGGGCTGGGTGTCTATTTCTACTCAGGCAATGTGCAAAGGCCGTTTTGACGGCGCGACCTGCCTTGACTTTCCGGGCCTGACGGGGTGTATCGGCGCGACGAATTCTGCGCCCGAAGGGATATGATCCATGCACGCCTACCGCAGCCACACCTGCGCCGCTCTGACCGCCGCCAATGTTGGTGAAACCGTCCGCCTGTCCGGTTGGGTGCATCGGGTTCGCGATCACGGTGGCGTGCTGTTCATCGACCTGCGCGACCATTTTGGTGTGACGCAGGTTCTGTGCGACGGCGACAGCGCGGCTTTTGCCGAGTTGGAAAAAGTCCGGTCCGAATGGTGCATTCGCATCGACGGCACCGTCAAAGCGCGTGACCCGGAACTGGTGAACGCAAAGCTGCCCACCGGCGAGATCGAAGTTTACGTGCGTGAACTGGAAGTGCTGGGTGCTGCCGACGAACTGCCGCTGATGGTGTTCGGCGATCAGGAATACCCTGAAGAAACCCGCCTGCGCTATCGCTATCTGGACCTGCGCCGCGAAGCGATGCAGCAGAACATGACCCTGCGCTCGGACGTTGTGTCCTCGATGCGCAAACGTATGTGGGATCAGGACTTCCGCGAATATCAAACGCCGATCATCACTGCGTCCTCGCCCGAAGGTGCACGCGATTTCCTGGTGCCCTCGCGCCTGCATCCGGGCAAGTTCTACGCGCTGCCTCAGGCCCCTCAGCAGTTCAAACAGCTGATCATGGTGTCGGGCTTCGACAAGTATTTCCAGATTGCGCCATGCTTTCGTGACGAAGACCCGCGTGCCGACCGTTCGCCCACCGATTTCTACCAGCTTGATCTCGAGATGTCCTTTGTCGAGCAGCAGGACGTGTTCGACACGATCCAGCCTGTTCTGACCGGCGTGTTCGAAGAGTTCGGTGGAGGCCGCAAGGTTGATCAGGACTGGCCGCAAATTTCCTACAAGGACGCGGCCCTGTGGTATGGCAGCGACAAGCCCGACCTGCGGAACCCTATCAAAATGCAAGTGGTCTCTGACCACTTCCGCGGGTCTGGCTTTGCGATTTTCGCAAAGCTGCTTGAACAGGAAGGCACCGAAATCCGCGCCATTCCCGCGCCGACCGGTGGCAGCCGCAAGTTCTGTGACCGCATGAACGCCTTTGCCCAGAAAGAAGGTCTGCCTGGAATGGGCTATATCTTCTGGCGTGATCAGGGCGAAGGGATGGAGGCCGCTGGCCCGTTGGCCAAGAACATCGGTCCCGAGCGCACCGAAGCGATCCGTCAGCAACTGGGTCTGGGTGTCGGCGATGCGGCGTTCTTCCTGGGTGGTAAGCCGAAAGCCTTTGAAAAGGTTGCAGGTAAAGCGCGCGACGTAATCGGTGAAGAACTGAACCTGACCGAGAAAGACCGCTTTGCCTTTGCCTGGATCGTGGACTTCCCGATCTACGAGCAGGACGAAGAAACCGGCGCGATCGATTTTGAGCACAACCCGTTCTCGATGCCGCAGGGCGGTATGGAAGCGCTGCAAGGTAACCCGCTGGACGTGCGCGGATACCAGTACGATTTGGCCTGTAACGGGTACGAGTTGGTTTCTGGCGCGATCCGGAACCACAAGCCGGAAATCATGCTGAAAGCCTTTGAACTGGCAGGCTATGGCGAGGATGAAGTCAAATCCCGCTTTGGCGCTCTGTTCAACGCCTTCCACTATGGCGCTCCCCCGCACGGTGGGTGTGCGGCGGGCATTG
This sequence comes from Ruegeria sp. CDSA021, assembly GCF_059612325.1. Classification (NCBI taxonomy): domain Bacteria; kingdom Pseudomonadati; phylum Pseudomonadota; class Alphaproteobacteria; order Rhodobacterales; family Roseobacteraceae; genus Ruegeria; species Ruegeria sp. CDSA021. The sequence goes on along the minus strand of NZ_JBXWQJ010000007.1, from coordinate 130,151 downwards.
ACCGGATCGTGATGTTGCTGGCGGATGAGGCCAATATTCGCGAAGTGATGATGTTCCCGATGAACCAGCGCGCCGAAGATCTGATGATGGATGCACCCTCTGATCCGACCTCGGATCAGTTGATGGAGCTTGGTCTGCGCATCATTCCTCAGGACTAATGTAAAACCGCCCGTAAATGCGGGCGGTTCTCATATGGCGATAGGAAACGTTCCGCGTATCAGTCCAGTGGGTTTTCCAGTTGATCTCGATTGACCCGAATGCTGCGCGCTGTTTGTCGCGTCTGGCGATAAGCCCAAAGGCACAGAAGCGTTGAGGTAATGAAATAGGCCGTGACCATTTTCAGATAGCCTCCCGCTGTTCCAGACGAGTCTGAACCATCCCGGCGACTTGCGCCGCCTGCATCGTAAAGGGCGCACCGTTTGCACGGGACCAAGCGAGCTTGCGCGCAGCTTCCGCAAGGGAGTTATCTCCTGCCTCGCGTGCAACGCCCTGCAGGAACTGAGCGGCATAATCCAGTGTACGATGATCGTTGGGTCCGGTCAGAACGTCGGCTATATGGGCCATGTCGTCCTGATAGGCCATCGGATCAGGCTCGATGACCTCATCCCGGATCCCATATAGCCCGCTTGGTCGGCGATCTTCGGGCAGACGTTCCAGAATGGATTTCTGAAAATAGGACATTGATTTTAGCGGTTTGGCCAAAAATCCATCCGCTCCGGCAGCTAGTGCCTGACTTTCGTTGGCATCATCGCCTGACAGGCCCATGATGACGCTGACACGGGGCGTTGTTTCAGCCAGTTCGGCGACCAGGTCGGCCCCGGACCCATCCGGCAGGCCCATATCGATCAGTATGACAGAGGGGCGATAGATCTGCAGGTGCCGTCGGGCCGATTTAAGACAATCCGCGCGGCGAATACGTGCGCCGCTGTGCAGGCACATCAGGCGGATCGCGTCGCAAGCGTAACGGCTGTCTTCGACAACCAGAATGGTCTGACCCAACAAGGGCCGCGTCGCGGTGGGCGTGACGGTGGTGGTGGCAAGTAGACCCGAATCGTCCATGGCAGCTCTCCTATCCAGCAGATGCCTCACGCTAGGAACTTCTGGCTAACACGACGTTAACGCGCGATTTGGCGCACTTGTCCTTTGACGGATCAGCCCCCATAACCCATGCAACGCAGGACAGCAGGAGAGAGACATGATTGGACGTCTGAACCACGTCGCCATTGCCGTGCCGGATCTTGAAGCCGCCTCAGCGCAATATCGCAATGCGCTGGGCGCCAAGGTCGGCGCACCGCAGGATGAGCCGGATCACGGCGTCACGGTTGTGTTCATCGAATTGCCCAATACCAAGATCGAGCTTCTGTTTCCGCTGGGTGATGACAGCCCGATCAACGGATTCTTGGAAAAGAACCCCTCGGGCGGCATTCATCATGTGTGTTACGAGGTCGAGGACATCATCGCTGCTCGGGATCATCTGAAGGAAACCGGTGCCCGCGTTCTGGGCTCGGGCGAGCCCAAGATCGGGGCGCATGGAAAGCCGGTTTTGTTCCTGCATCCCAAAGACTTCAACGGCTGCCTGGTCGAGCTGGAGCAGGTGTAATTCCCCAACCCCGGAGGGGCTGAAATGACCATTACTGCCGCACTGGTATTGTTTGCCGTCATCTGGTTCATGACGCTGCTTGTGGTGCTGCCCATCCGCATCAAGACCCAGGGTGACCTGGGTGAGATCGTTCCGGGCACGCATGCGGGCGCGCCGGAAGTGCATCACATGAAAAAAAAGATGTGGATCACCACCGGCATTTCCGTGGTTCTGTGGGCGATCATTGCCGGGATCATTCTTTCGGGCGTGATCTCGGTGCGGGACTTCGACTGGCTGAACCAGTTGGAGCAAAGGTAAACCTTTTCAGGCGTTTTGATCTGACAGGGCGTGATAGATATGGGTGAACGTGGCGGCCCCGATGATTGGGATCACCAGGTTCACCAGCGGTACTGAAAGTGGAATGGCCATCAATGTGCCCGCCACCCAGATCGTTGTCGAATGTTTGGAGCGTAATTTACGAGCCCCGTCGCGCCCGATCCTACGCATCGCTGCAAGGGTGAAGTATTCCCGCCCCAGCAAGAATCCGTTCATCGCCCAGAAGATGAAAGGCGCAAGCGGGGTGAAAATCGCATAGAGGATCAGCGCCAGCAGGTTTGCGACAATCAGAACGCCAAGAAAGCTGAGGCCGTCCATTAGCGCCTCTGAGACCGGGATACGCCGTGCGGGCGGCAAAGCTGAAAAATGCTTGTCCTCAACCGCCTGTGCAACCTCGTCCAGAAAGATCGAGGTGATGGCCGATGCGACCGGCACCATCAGAAAAACGGGCAGGATCAGGACCAGTACGATCCCGGAATAGTTCAGAACGTCGTTCAGCCAGGGTACGGCACCGATGAAGGGCAGAGATATCTCACTGCCCGACAACCAGTTGATCAGCCAGATCGCCCCCGCACAGGCAACAATCAAAAGTAGGATCGTCAATCCCACACCGCGCAGCAAAACGGCGCGAAACTTAGGGTCTCCGGTCTGGCCAAGTGCGCTGAAAAAGGCGTTCAGGATGATCATTCCGTGACCCATTCCGTCAAGGCCGCCACGTCGGGTCGCGGGCGTTCCGGCGGGGCTGCTCCTTCGGTTGCGATGTGAATCAACCCAGCCACACGTTCGTTTTCTGCAAGTCCAAATGCGTCGACGCAAAAGTCGCGATCATGTGTTTGCCAGCCCGACAGCCAATTCGCGCCCCAGCCCGCTGCCAGCGCCGCGTTCAGGAGAGCCAGGCAGACCGCGCCTGCGGAATAGGTTTGTTCAATGGCAGGAATTTTTTCGGACGGTTTTTGCACTTCGATGACTGCAACCGCCAGATGCCCCAAATCGAATTGGCTTCGCGCTTTGGCGATGTCTTCCGGGCTTTTTCCCAGCTTGTGACCACATGCTTCGGTCAAAGTCGCCAAACGTGGCATGGAACCTTTTTCCAGAACGATAAAGCGCCAAGGCTCAAGTTTACCGTGATCGGGGCTGCGCGCGGCAGCGGTGAGCAAGGGCAGCAATTCGTCCCGTGTCGGGGCCGGTGCGATCAGTGTCTTGGCGGGCCGGGACCGGCGCGACTGCAAAAACTCCAGAGCGGCGGGGCTTTTCAGGGACATATGTTAACTTCCTTTACATCACGACTCTGTATCTTGGTCGGCAACTTGCCTGTTTCAAGGGTGTGCCGATGCATTGCGTGGATCATTTTCATTCCGACGCCTGTCATGCAAGACTTTGAAGAAAAAGGGGTGACAATGGTGAAATCCAAACTGCGCGACTTGCCCGACCTCAGCGCTCTGGCACAGGCCGGGGCTACACTGAACGTAAAGGTGACGCCCAAGGCGGCACGGGATCGGGTGAGCTTTGAAGAAGATCAGATCAGGGTGTTCGTGACCGCCCCGCCCGAGAACGGCAAGGCCAATCAGGCGGTTCTGGTGTTGCTCGCCAAGTGCCTTGGTATTGCCCCCTCGACGCTAACTCTGAAACAGGGGCAGACCGCGCGGAACAAGGTCTTTGTCTATGACCCCTGAGGCCCGGTTTCGCGTATCTGATAAACGCCCTCGGGCAGGTCCAGCGCGGCGGCCAGATCGCGCACCTGTTCCGGTGACAGGGTGATCTTCTGAACCTGTTCAGTGCGCGGGTCCAATTGCTCAAGGGTAACGCATTCAGCGAAATTGTTGATCACAACGTCTTCCTGCAAAGGCTTTTCGCCTTCGTCCACAAGTGTAATGACCGTCGAGTCGAATTCATGCTCAATCGAAAACATAGGGCCACAGTGCAAGCCACGGTGACGCAATGCAAGCCGTTCCTTGCCAGGTGTGATGTGGTCTCTCCGGATGGGGCGTACTATGTTGAAATGGCGGATCGATTGGCCCAAAGGATGCGACATGCGCAGATGCTTTATTTTACTGTTGTCCCTGTTGCTGGCGGCCTGTGCGCAGGATACGCTGCGGGTGCAAACATCCGAAGATTGGGTTAGGGATGAGCCAGGTTCTGGTCCTGAGATTCAGACCTTTCAGCAGGTTAGTCAGGCCATCGGAGCCGAGGCACGCAAGCAATGTCTGAAACAACCTGGACGCAAGAGTTGTGAGTTCAGGGTTCTTGTCGATCTGAATCCGCGCGCCCAGGCCAACGCGTTTCAAACACTGGATGAGAACGGGCAGCCGGTGATCATTTTCACGCGGTCGATGATCCGATCTGCTCAGAACGCCGATGAGCTTGCCTTTGTCATGGGGCATGAAGCGGCGCATCACGTTTTGGGGCATATCGCCCGGCAAAGCGAGAACGCCAGCGCCAGCGCAGCAGAGTTTGGTAGACGAGAGCAGTTGCGCGGCGGTGATGCGGCCGCCATAGAACAGGCGCAAAAGCTGGGGGCCAAGGTTGGTGTTCAAGCTTACCTGAAGGATTTTGAGCTGGAGGCAGACCAGTTGGGAACGATCATAACATACAATGCGGGATACAATCCTCTGGTTGGAGCGAAGTTCTTTGAACGGATCCCGGACCCCGGCGACAAGTTTCTGGGAACTCACCCGCCAAATGCGCAGCGCGTTCAGATAGTGATCAAAACGGCGGCACAGCTGGGCCTGACACAATGACCGGTCTAGTGCGTTTGGGGGTGATCCTGACGGATCGAGGCTCGAAATATGCGGTGTCCGGGGCCACCGTAGCGTCACGAACCGAGATTGATGCCGTGCTGGATGACCTGAAATCGGACAAAAGCTATGCCAAAGCGACCCACAACACCTGGGCCGCAAATTTGCCGACCGGCGCGTTGAAGGCCGATGACGGGGAAAGTGGGGCAGGCATGGTGATCCTGCGCATGATCGAAAGGGCGGGGTTGCAGAACCACGTGATCATTGTCACCCGCTGGTATGGCGGCAAAAAACTGGGTGGGGACCGGTTTCGCAGGGTTCAGGACGCCACCCGCGCTTATCTCGATCACATCGGTGTCGCATCTTGACCTGTGTCAATGTTTGAAGATGCAGATTCGCTACCCTTTTGACAAAGCGCGAAAGGAAAGGAACCGACATGCCGACTCGAGAGACCCTGCGGCTCCACGCCGGTTTGGTGGACGACATGGCCAGAAAGCTGGACATCGATCTTGAAGAAGCTGCCATTGGCGGCTCGGTTTCCGTGGACCAGATATCCGAGGCGGTTTTGCGATGCACGGATTGTCCGAACCCCGGGCATTGTCAGGCGCTGCTGAGTCAAACAAACGCCGTACAGGGGACGCCGGAATATTGCCGGAACCAGGAATTACTCCATAAACTTATGCCATGAATTGAAAGTATGCCATGCCACAACTGGGCAATATCATGACCCATCTGCGTCTGGTGCTGCGCATGGGTCAGGCCACCGGAACCGATTTGGCGGTGGCATATCGCAAGGGGCATCTGAACCACGAAGAATGGGCCGAGATCGTGCAGCAATGTCGCGGTTGTGCGTGGGCTCATGACTGTCCGGAATGGCTGGAACAGCGTGATCAGATCGAACAGGCACCAAGTACCTGCCCGAACACAGAGCGATTCGCTGCTCTCAAGGCCCAACAATTGGAGCAAGCGTGATGGCACGGATCGCATTGGGCGAGATTGAACAGCATTTCTGGCTGACACGCTCTGTCTCGCGTTGCATGGGTATTTCCCTGACCGAGGCGATGGCAGAGGGCCGCCTGTCACCGGAAGGTTACGCCGAATTGGTCACGCGTTGTCGCGCCTCGAACTGCGAAGGGCAGTGTGCCTTGTGGCTGGCAGATCAGAAGACGTTGGCCGACAAAGCCCCGGAATTCTGCGCAAATGCCGAGACCTTGAATGGGTTGAGAACCTGATCACAGCTTGTTGTGACTGCCGTCGCATAAAGGCTGCTTGGCGCTGTGTTTGCATCCACAAAAAAAGACCTTTTTGCTGGTGTCAGCGGTGTATTTCAACGGCTCAAACCCGCTGCCTTTGTGGGATCCGTCACAAAACGGTTGCCGCGAAGATTTTCCACATGAGCACCAAAAATAGGTTTTCCCTTCGATAACCTCGACCGGAATCGGTGATTTCTGGGCAATGTTTGGCGTGTCTGACATATGGCTTCTCCGTCTTTGGCTGATGTCGAGACAACAGTTTAGATCAAAGCCGCCAAAAGAGTAGCTTTGAGGCTGCAAAGGTCAGCCTTTCCTGCCCGAACTGGCATGGATTCGCCCTGAGTCACGAATACGTGACCGATTCAGTTGCCAGATCGAAGTTCAGCCCGTATTCTGGATATGGCCCCGAAAAGCTGGGCAATATCAGAAAAGTAATAGAGGATTGACGGACATGAAACTGAAACTCGCTGCCGTTGGCGCATTTGCTCTGATCCTGACTGCTTGCGCGCAGCAGGAAGAACCGACACCTGTTTATGTACAGCCCAGCTATGACAAAGCCGGCACACCCAGTTGCCCAGGCGGATATCAACTTGCCACAACCGAGGCTGGCCAGACGGTCTGTGACCCGATTACTCAATAAGCCTTTAGCAGGCGGTCCATGACCGGACCGCCTGCACATTGTTCGATGGACAGCCGCCTTTGAGGCGGCTTTCTGTTTGTACCAAATGCACATCGTTCGGCGGTTCAGTATTTTTTGAAGCCGTATTTGTGCTTGAACCTGAACGATTTGAACTTGTGCCGTTTGATCTGCCTATAAGGCACATGTCCGATCACGCGCCGTTTCGGTGCATGAAAGCGATGTGTTTTGGGATGCTTTTTGTGGTGCAACTGCCGGCGTTCGACATGTGCCTTGGATTTTGGCGCAAGATAATATCGCTTGATCTTGAGGTGGCCGGTACTCTGGAGGCTGAAATTTTTGCCGCTGACCGCGATCCAGCCGGTGGGGCCGCCCGGTGTAGTTTGCGCGGAAGAGGGCGTTGCAAGACATACCGCGGCGATCAGGAACACCACGCCGTTCAGGACAAGTTTGACGTATCGAGACATGAAACCCTCCGTAGGTGGCTTTCAGTCTAAGATCGGGTCTTTTTGTGTGTTCGACCAATAAACTTGCTTCACGCTTTGCCCATCTGCGGTGAAACGGGTGGGCGGAATAGCCTTAAGCGAGCTTGCCCCAAAGATCGTATTCTCCGGCTTCATCCACCTCAACCGTGACGATATCTCCGGGATTAAGGGCTTCGAAACCTTCATCAATGAACAGGTTGCCGTCAATCTCGGGCGCGTCTGCCTTGGTGCGGCAGGTGGCGGCCTCGTCATCGACCTCATCCACGATCACCTGCAGGGTCTGGCCGACCTTGGCCGCCAGTTTGGCCTCGGAAATCGCCTGCGCCTTTTCCATGAAACGTTCCCAGCGCTCTTGCTTGACCTCAGCCGGGACGTGATCGGGCAGGTCGTTCGACCGCGCGCCGTCCACATTTTCGTACTGAAAGCAGCCGACGCGATCGAGCCGTGCTTCGTCCATCCAGTCCAGCAAGGTCTGGAATTCAGCTTCGGTCTCGCCGGGATAGCCGACGATAAAGGTCGATCGCAGGGTGATGTCCGGGCAGATGTCGCGCCAGGCCTGGATTTCATCCAGCGTTTTGGCCGCAGCAGCCGGGCGGGCCATACGTTTCAGAACGTCCGGGTGGGCGTGTTGGAAGGGGATATCCAGGTAAGGCAGCACATTGCACCCGGCATCGGCCATCAGCGGGATCAACTCGCGCACATGCGGGTAAGGGTAGACGTAGTGTAGGCGTATCCAGGCCTCTAGCTGCCCCAGTTCTCGTGCCAGATCGGTGATATGGCTCCGCACGTCGCGGTCTTTCCACGGGTTCACATCATATTTCCGGTCCAGCCCATAGGCCGAGGTGTCCTGCGAGATCACCAGCAGTTCACGCACGCCGTTGTCGACCAGCTTTTCCGCCTCGCGCAGAACGGCGTGGGCCGGGCGGCTGGCTAGTTTACCACGCATATCGGGGATGATGCAGAACTTACATTTATGATTACAGCCTTCCGAGATCTTCAGATAGCTATAGTGGCGCGGGGTCAACTGCACGCTGCTGGCTGGCAGCAGATCGACAAACGGATCGGGCGCGGGGGGGACCGCGACATGCACCGCATCCAATACTTGCTCGTATTGATGCGGTCCGGTGACGGCCATGATGCGGGGATGATGTTCCCGGATGTAATCCGGTTCCGCTCCCAGGCATCCTGTGACGATGACCTTGCCATTTTCAACCAGCGCCTCTCCGATCGCGTCCAGCGATTCCGCCTTGGCGCTGTCGAGGAACCCGCAGGTGTTCACAATGACGGCATCAGCCCCGGCATAATCGGGTGAAATGCCGTATCCTTCGGCGCGAAGTCGGGTCAGGATGCGTTCGCTGTCAACCAACGCCTTTGGGCAACCCAGCGACACCATGCCGATGGTCGGCTGGTTGGAATGGGGCGTCTCGGTGATCCGGGCGGCAGGCGCCAGGTCGGGGCGGAGGTTTGGCGGGTTCGTCGTCATGCGCGGCATATAGTGGGGAACGCTTCCCCTTGCAAATGTGATGTGTGATTTGAATGATCATGGCAAAGATAAGCCAAAAGGCGGAGAGCAGATCATGAAGTGGGTGATGCGCATCCTGTTTGTTGTTGTGGCGGTGGTCGGGCTGGTCATCGGCACGCTGCTGCTGATGCCCGGGGACAAACTGGGCGCGATCCTGGCAGAGCAAGTAAAGGCGCAAACCGGGCGTGATCTGACGTTGAGCGGTGGCGTGCGCCTGTCCTTCTGGCCTGTGCTGGGTATGGAAACTGGTCCGGTGCGGTTCGGAAACGCCAGCTGGGCTGGACCCGAGCCGATGCTGAGCGCCGACAGCCTTGCCGTAGGCGTAGACGCCGCCGCGTTGTGGAACGGCGATCTGAGGATCAAACGCGTATTTGCAGACAACCCTGTCCTGCGGTTAGAGCAATCAGAGGGTCGCATTAATTGGGAACTTGGCGCACCGGCGACTACACCGGTTGCTGGCACGGCTGGGGGCGTTGCGCCTGCAGAGCCAGCAGGTGAGGTCACCCTGGACCAACTGGAGTTGACCGACGCGCGGCTGATTTACGTAGAGAACGGTGTGACACAGATGGATTTCTCTGGTGTGACAGTGTCTGCAAGTTGGCCCCAGGTCGCAGCCCCCATGATCATGCAGGCCACCATGGCGGTGCCCGGAGGGGCCGTCGAAGTGGATCTGAAAATTCCGAACCTTCCCGCCTTTTCCAATGGGGATGTGACCGCCTTGGAACTGGCTTTGACTGCGCCGGGGGGCGAGATTGGTTTTGACGGTCGAGTTAATCTGGCCGGTGAAATGGACGGAACCACCAAGGTTGTGGCGCGGAATAGTGAGAAGATGTTCGGCGCTCTTGGTCAGACCGGTGTGCACATCCCGCCGGGGCTGGGTGCTGAGGCCAATATCGCTGCGCATATGACCTATACCAAGGATGGCCAGATTTCCTTGCGGGATATGACCGCGCAACTAGATGACAATCGATTCGTGGGAGAGGCGGATATCACTATCTCGGATCCGCCACAGATCGTGGCGCGACTGGATGCGGGTGATCTGGACCTTTCGCGGATTTCTGAAACAGAGCCTACCCCGGGCGATGCGTCGCCGCCAAGTGCACCGGCAGCGGACGGGTGGTCGCAAGAACCAATTGATGCATCCGCTTTGGCACTGGCGAACGGCAAAATCCGTTTGACGGCAAACTCGATCGCCGTTCAGGGCATGACATTTGGCAAAAGTGATCTGACACTGTCGCTGGATCGATCACGCGCGGTGCTGGAAATGCACCCGGCCACGTTGTTTGCGGGTCAGCTGAGCGGGCAGGTGATTGCCAACAATCGCAACGGTCTGTCCGTGGGCGGCAACATCAAAGCTAATGGGATGGATCTGAAACAGGCGCTGACCACACTGGCCGGGGTTGAACGTCTGTCGGGCACGGCTGCGGGAAGTTTGGAGTTTCTGGGCGTTGGCCAGTCTGAGGATCAGATCATGCGCTCCCTCAGCGGCAAGGGAAATCTGGATGTCGGGACAGGTGTAATATCAGGTTTTGATCTGGACCGCCTGATGGGGCAGGGGGCCGGATCGGGCGGAACAACCGTTTTCAACAGCCTGACAGGAAGCTTCACCATGGATCAGGGTGTCTTGACAAACAACGATCTGCTCATGTCGCTGAAGAACTACCGCGCTGATGGGGCGGGCAAGGTTGGGCTGGGCGCACGGGATATTGACTACATTTTCACACCCGTGGCGCTTCGGGCCAATTCCGGACAGGGCATTTCGGTGCCGGTACGCATCGTTGGTCCGTGGAGCAACCCGTCGATCAAGCCAGACCTGACCAAGGTCATCGAGGCGGCGGCGGATGTGAAGGTCAAGGAGCTGGAAGACGACGCCAAGCAGAAGGTCTTTGAGAAGGTCGGGAATGAATTGGATACGACCATCACCGACAGCGATCAGATCGAAGATGCGCTGAAGAACAAGCTTGAAGAAGAGGCAAAGAAAGGTCTGCTCAAGCTGTTTGGCGGCGATTGAGCAAAGGATGGGCTTGGGGCGTGGAGATGCCCCAAGCCATTATCTTCAGATGGTCTGGTCGTAGTCGCCAACGCCGGGCTCGGTCCGGATGACGGCGTCGATATCGGCAAAGATCGCGCGCATCTCAGCCTCGCTTTCGCTGCTTTCACAGACAACCACCAGATTGGGGGTGTTGGACGAGGCCCGTACCAGCCCCCAACTGCCATTGTCCAGAATGACGCGTGCGCCGTTCACGGTGACAACCTCTTTGATCGAACGGCCTGCGAGGGACTCGCCCGCCTCACCTTTGGCAACCAGCTTGTCGACCAGACGCTTGAGGATATCGTATTTCTCGGTATCCGCGGCATAGGGTGACATGGTGGGGGTCGACCAGGTCTTGGGCAGCGCCTTGCGCAGGTCCGACATGCTCTGACCCGCGTTGCGGTCCATCAGTTTGCAGATCTCGACCGCCACGCGCATACCGCAGTCATATCCGCGCCCGACCGGCTCGGCCAAGAAATAGTGGCCTGACTTTTCGAACCCGGCCAGCGCGTCGATTTCCTTGACCCGCCGTTTCATGTGGCTGTGGCCAGTTTTCCAGTAATCCACCTTGACGCCCAAAGCCTGCAATTCTGGGTCGCTGGCAAACAAACCGGTGGATTTCACATCCGCGACAAAGGTCGATCCGGGGTACAGCTTGGCCAGATCGCGGGCCATGATCACGCCCACCTTGTCGGCGAAAATCTCTTCACCTTCGTCATCGACAACGCCGCAGCGGTCGCCGTCCCCGTCAAACCCCAGCGCCAAATCGGCGCCGCTGGATTTCACCGTGGCGGCCATGTCGTGCAACATCTCCAACGCTTCGGGGTTCGGGTTGTAATTGGGGAAGGTATAGTCCAGCCGATTGTGGCTGGGCACGACTTCGACCCCGATCCGCTCGAAAATCTCGGGCGCAAAGGCCGAGGCAGTACCATTGCCAGTGGCACAAACCACTTTCAGCGGGCGGGACATTTTGAAGTCGCCCACCAGGTCGTCGATATAGGCTTCCTTCACGCCTTCAACGAACTCATACGAGCCGCCCTCATGGGGCTGCCCTTCGCCGTTCAAAACGATGTCACGCAGTTCCGACATTTCGTCCGGGCCATGAGTCAAAGGACGGTCAAAGCCCATTTTTACACCGGTCCAGCCGTTGGGGTTGTGGCTGGCAGTGACCATGGCCACGGCGGGCACGTCCAGATGAAACTGCGCGAAATAGGCCATGGGGCTCAGCGCGGGGCCAATATCTTTCACGCGGATACCGGCCTGCATCAGACCAAGGATCAGCGCGTTTTTGATTGCCAGCGAGTAATCGCGATAGTCATTGCCAACGGCGATCACGGGCTCGATCCCTCGCCTGCGCATCTGGGTGCCCAGCCCCAGGCCCAGTGCGGTCATTCCGGGCAAGTTGATCTCTTCAGGGTACTTCCAGCGAGCGTCATATTCGCGAAACCCGGTGGGTTTGATCATCGCGTCGCGCAGAAAGCTCCAGGTGTTTGGGGTCACCTCGGGGAGGGGTTTGGTCATAACGGGTCTCAATCTTTAGATCTGAATAGGATTCGCTTTGGCCAGCGCATCAAAGCGCATCAATGTGTTAACGAGTTGGGGCATCTGGTCCAACGGGATCATGTTGGGACCGTCCGAAGGCGCGGTGTCAGGGTCCTGATGCGTTTCAATGAAAACAGCGCCAATACCCAGCGAAACGGCCGCTCGGGCCATAACAGGCGCAAACTCACGTTGTCCACCGGACGAGCCACCTTTGCCACCGGGTTGCTGTACCGAATGTGTTGCATCCATGACCACAGGATAGCCGGTCTTTGCCATCTGGGGCAGGCCACGCATGTCAGCCACCAAGGTGTTATACCCAAACGAGGTGCCGCGTTCGGTCAGCAGGATGTTCTGGTTTCCGGTGCTTTCGACCTTGTCGACAATATTCGTCATCTCCCAAGGAGCAAGAAACTGGCCTTTCTTGACGTTAACGGCCTTACCGCTTTCCCCCGCAGCCAGCAACATGTCGGTCTGACGGCACAGAAACGCTGGGATCTGCAGTACATCCACAGCCTCGGCCGCGATGGCGCATTGTGCCTCGGTGTGAACATCAGTGAGAACAGGGATGCCCATCGTCTTGCGGATATCATCCAGTACCTGCAACCCCGCGTCGATTCCCATGCCGCGCTTGCCAGACAGCGAGGTCCGGTTGGCCTTGTCATAAGACGCCTTGAACACATACTGCGCACCAGCCGCATCGCAGGCTTCTTTCATTTTTCCCGCAATCATTTGCGCATGGTCTGCCGTTTCCAGCTGACAAGGGCCGGCAATGATGGTCAGCGGAAGGTCGTTGCCGACTGTAAGGTCGGAGATTTTTACATGTTTCATGGTCTTATGAGGATACCTGTTCACGAAGGACCGACGCGGTAAGCGAGATCATGAGGTAGATACCAGCAAACAACAGGAATGCCAAAATCGTATTTTCGAACTTGCGCGGATAGCTGGGTTCCTGACTGGGAATAGGGTTCACCGAGACGGTCAGATATCGCACCTGCCGGTTCGCTTCAGATCGGGTGGCTTCCATTTGCTGCATTGCGGTTTGCAGCATCATGTCACGCGTCGTCAGATCAGCCTGAGCAATCTGTATTCGCACGCTCAAGCGGGCCAGCGAGTTTTCGCCGTCTGAGGCATCCTGCATTTCGGCATTCAGCTCCTCCAGCACTTTTTCCAGCCGGGCGATGTCGGCCTGAACACCATCAACTTTGGCTTTGTTCGGACGCAGATTGTCCAGCAGGGCCGCAAGCTCAAGCTCCTTGTCCTGAGCCAGCACCTCGATCTCGTTGATTCGGCTTCGCAAACTGGCGATCACGTTTTCCGGGTCCAGCACTGCGCCCTGAAGCTGAAGAGCAATCAGTTCTTCCTGCGCCTCTTTGCGTGCTTCCTGCGCGGCCTCAAAACTTTCCAATGCATCGCGCATCTGATCTTCGCGCTTCTTGCCGGACAGGGCATTCACCCGGTTCTCGGAGTAAGAGATCAAACGTTCCGAGAACTCGGTCGCGGTTTGCGCATCTGGGGCGGCGACCTCCATCCGGATGACCCCTTCTGTTGGATCATAGCCGATGGTGATCATACGTTTGAACAGCTTATAGGCGTCTTCCAGTGTTGCATCAGGTGCCAGTCTCTGGATCGGGTCGATCCAGTCCTGTTTGAAGACCTCTGAAAACCCGGCATCGCGGTCCAGCAGCAACAACGCTTCTTTCGATTCCAGGAAAGACTGAACCGAAATGGAATCCTGAGTGGTCGCAAATTGCGTCCCGGCCAGCAAGCCACCGACACTGCCCGGCCCGCCATCTGCCTGCAGGATCAAAAACTCAGAATCGCTGGCATACATCGGGGTGGCGATGCGGTAGAAATAGAACCCCACGACAAAGGTCGGCAGAAAGACAAAAACGGCCAGACGGGCAAACAAGGCAAACAGTTTGCGTTGGCGTCTGCGCGCAATGTCTTTCTGGATTTCCCCAATCTCTAGGTTGCGCCGTTCAGCGGGGCTGAGTTCGGGGCCCGGCAGATTGGTTTTCTTAGCACCCACGGCCTGCGGTAGTTTGATGCTGACCTTGTCGTTGGGGCCCTTGTCGTCGCTTTGAGGCGAGGGCTTGGCCGCAGCGATGTCCAGAAGATTTGTGCGCTGGAACGGGTCGATGCCTTTCTTGCGCAGCAGCCGTACGGCATCATAATCCGAGGTCGCAGCCAGCCCATGTTTCTGCGCCAGCCGTCGCGCGATGCGCAATTGCCGTCCTGTCAGGCCCTCGCGTTTGATGTCGTCCAGCTGCTTGCCGGGCTGCGCCTCATCCACGGGGGCTTGTCCCTGCGTTGCGTAGCGAATGCGCGAGATTGCATCGGCCCGCGCCTCGGCCGAACCCTCGGCCCGGTTGTTGCGGCGCCAGCTGTACTTTCTAACCTTGGGTTTCGTAGTCATATAGCTGCTTAGCCTCTTCCAAGGAGTCAAACATGTACAATTGCCCGTCCAGCAAAACGGCGGCTTGCTGAGCGAATTTCTCCAACACAGTCGGGCTGTGCGATACGATGACCAGCGTTGTGGTCCGCAATCTTTCTTTCAGGATTGATCCGGCCTTTTCGTTGAACTCGACATCCGTTGTCGCCGGCATCCCTTCGTCGATCAGATACATGTCGAAATCCAGCGCCAGCATCAAAGAAAATGTGAACCGCGATCGCATCCCCGAGGAATAGGTCGCAAGCGGCTGATCAAAATACTCGCCCAACCCGCAGAGCCATTTGCAATAGGCTTCGATATAATCCGGGTCCATTCCGTAGATCTTGGCGATGTAGCGCGCGTTCTCAAGCGCTGACAGTTTTCCCGACACGCCGCCGGTGAACCCCATCGGAAAAGACACACGACACTCGCGGCGGATCACGCCTTCGTCGGCTTTTTCCAGGCCGGCCATCATGTTGATAAGTGTGGTTTTTCCGGTGCCGTTGGGGGCCAGAACCCCCAGCGATGTACCCAGCTCGACCCGGAACGAGACCTGATCCAGAATCACCTTGCGGCGCGTTCCGGTCCAGAAGGACTTGCTGACATTGTCGAACTCTAACATTCGGGGCCTGCTGCTCGTGTTCCGTGGTGTTGCCGTTCTTTCAGACGGCCTGAAAGAGTTATTTTTACCGATCCATGTTGGCTACATTATGTCGAATTATGAAACAAATGATCAATGCGTTGCGGTAAAACCTGTGACAACCTGATTGGCGGTGTGACCGTTGGACCTTATGTTCCCCATTGTGACACTTGGGCCATAAGAGGTTTTGAAATCCGGTGAACAGTCTTGCCGACGAAATTCGCACCTGTCGCCTCTGTGCTGACAGGTTCGCGCAAACCGAAACGGCGCATGAACCACGCCCGGTCGTCTGGTTTCGTGCTGGCACGCCCATTTTGATCGCAGGGCAGGCTCCAGGCGCGCGGGTGCACGAGTCGGGGCGGCCCTTTACCGACCCGTCAGGCGACAGGCTTCGGCACTGGTTGGGGATTGATGACACGATCTTTTATGATCGCGACTGCGTGTCGATTGTACCCATGGCGTTCTGCTTTCCCGGATATGATGCCCGCAACGCTGACCATCCGCCGCCCGCCTTGTGCCGCAAGACCTGGCATGATCGCGTGATGCAGGATTTGGGTCAGGTGCCACTGACCGTGCTGGTCGGAGGTCACGCGCATAAATACCACCTTGGCGCGCGCGGTTCTGTAACGAACACCGTGCAAAGCTGGCAGGACCATGCGCCGCGGGTCTTTGCCTTGCCTCATCCGTCCTGGCGCAATACGGCATGGTTGAAGAAAAACCCGTGGTTCGAAGCTGAACTGCTGCCGGTTTTGCGTGCGCGGGTCCAAGAGGTGCTGAATGACTGAAACCACGGCGTTGGACACAGCGCATGCCGCGATGCAGGCGGATTCGCAGAGTGATGCTGCCCGGTTGCGTTTCTTCGAACGGCTTGCCGACAGCGAACTGTTTCTGATGCTGACCGAAGAAGCGCGGGGCGAGAATATCTCGCCCGAGCTGTTCGACGTGGCCGACGGGCGCTTTGTGCTGGTCTTCGACCGAGAGGAGCGACTGGCGCAGTTCGCAGGTCGGCCCGTGCCTTACGTCGCGCTTTCGGGGCGGGTTCTTTCAGGGATGCTGGCTGGGCAGGGGATCGGGCTGGGCCTGAACCTGGAAACGGCGCCATCTTCGATGCTGGTGCCAGCAGAGGCTTTGGGTTGGTTGGCCGAAACGCTGCAACACAGCCCGCAAGAGGTCGAGGAAAAGCTGGCTGAATTCATGCCACCCTCCGGCTTGCCCGATAGCTTGCTGACCGCTTTGGATGCCAAACTGGCAACTGCAGGCGGTTTGGCCCGCGCAGCCTATTTGGTTGCTACCAAGTCAGAGGCTGGCGCGCAGGGGCATTTGTTGGGATTTGTTGATGTGATTGACGGGGCCGAGGCCGCTCTGGCCAAGGCCGCGTCCGAGGCGCTTACCTTTTCCGGGATTGAAGCGGGCGCGATGGATGTTGGTTTCTTCACCGCCAATGAGACCGCCGCCGCGCTGCTGGCCAAGGTGGGTCTTCGGTTTGACCTGCCCAAGCCGCAAGCGGCTGAGCCGGTACGGGAAGTCCCCGGCAGCAACCCGGACAATCCGCCAATTCTGAAGTAACCGACAAAACGCAAACACGCGGCACAAGCTGCACCGCGTGTTGTTCGGCGAGGGCTGTGATTATTCTGCAGCCGCTTCCAATTTGTCCTGCGTGCGGGTTTCGAAATCGCTGGCGTCATGGCGCTCGTGAAGCTGCGTGTGCGGTTCGCCAAACGCGCGGTTGACCATACGACCACGCTGAACCGCTGGACGGGCGTCGATCTCCTTGGCCCAACGCATGACGTTCTTGTACGAATCAACGTCCAGGAACTCGGCAGCGCTGTAGAGGCGACCCAGAACCAACTGGCCATACCACGGCCAGATCGCCATATCGGCAATCGTATACTCGTCGCCTGCGATGAAGGTTTTATCCGCCAGTTCCTGATCCAGAACGTCCAGCTGTCTCTTGGCCTCCATCGCGAAGCGGTTGATCGGGTATTCCCATTTCTCGGGTGCATAGGCGTAGAAATGGCCGAACCCGCCGCCCAGGTAGGGCGCGCTGCCCATCTGCCAGAACACCCAGTTCATCACTTCGGTTCGCTCCGGACCGGATTCGGGCAGGAACGCGCCGAACTTTTCGGCCAGATGGAACAGGATCGAGGCGCTTTCAAAGACACGAACTGGTTCTTCACCCGACCGATCCAAAAGAGCGGGGATTTTTGAATTCGGGTTGGCACCAACAAAGCCCGAGCCAAACTGATCGCCCTCACCGATGTTGATCAGCCAGGCGTTGTATTCCGCTTCTTCATGGCCCAGCGCCAACAGCTCTTCCAGCATCACGGTGACTTTTACACCGTTGGGTGTTGCCAACGAATACAGCTGAAAGGGATGACGCCCGGTTGGCAGGTCCTTGTCATGGGTGGCCCCTGCAATTGGACGATTGATGTTGGCGAATTGTCCGCCACTTTCACTGTCCCAGGTCCAGACCGTTGGAGGGGTGTACGGGGATTGGTCGCTCATCTCTTGCCTTTCTTCCCTAATTTGCGGGGCCGTGCCCACGGCTGCCTTACAGCTAATGTTGCAGTCTGCAGAGTCCAACCCAGTCTATCCGGCTAATTTTGTAATAATCCACGAGCAATCTCTCACGTTTTCTCGTGCGGGGTCACAGCGCCGTTAGGTGGACTACGAACTGGGCGGGAATCGCATATTGTCGTCTCAGACCAGCCAATACGGCGTCACCGAGACAGTTGACACGAAAAGGATAGATCACATGAAACGCTTCGCAATGACCTTCGCCGCGGCCATGTTCTTGGCCATTCCGGCCTTTGCCGGCCCACAATATGTTGACGGCACTGGCTTTGCCGTCTCGGGCTATGACGTTGTCGCCTATCGCAATCTGGAACAGGTGCCTGTTGGCCAGTCGCAGCCGGAAGGCGTGCGGGGCAAAGCCGACATCACCGCGGAATACAACGGTTCAACCTGGGCTTTCGCGACCGAGGAAAACCGCGACAAATTCCTGGAAAACCCGGCCTATTACGCACCGCAATATGATGGGCACTGCGCTTATGGTGTGTCGCGCGGTGGTAAAGTTCCGGCAAACCCAAACCTGTGGCGGATTGTAGACGACAAGCTGTACCTGAACATCACCGATGTGGTTGTCGGTTTCTTCGAAGAAGACATCCCGGGCAACATCAATCTCGCTGAAGGCAACTGGCCGGGTATCGAGCCCACGGATGCCTCGACCAGCGTGATCCCGAAATTTACTTCGGATGGTCCGGTTTCCAACTGATCCGGTACTGAAAGATCTAAGCCCGGCTTGTTAAAGCCGGGCTTTTGCGGCTAGCCAGCAAGCCAGAACTGATCCCGAATATCCTGATCGGCGTCAAATCTGATCCGTACACTCTTGGCCCCGGGAAACTTGCGTTCACGGATGGTATCGGGAATAACCACTTCTCCGGCGCCGGTATCCTTGGACTTAAAGCTCAGAATCTCCGCCTCGGTATGCCGCGTACCGCTCAGGACCGTAGTGGGCAGGGCCACGCGATTTGCCCCGTGGTGGACCGGCGTGGTGACAAAATAGGTCAAATGCCGCCCGTAACAGCCCACTGCATCGGGAACATGATCCGAGACACGCTCTTCAGGTATGTCGCACGCATCTGCTGCGCTATGCATATGCGATAGTACCTGATCGGGACTTAGCATTGCCTTGCAGGCGGCGATATCTTCTTGCGGCAGCTCAATGATCCGCTTTTTCAAACGCGGGCGGCGTGGCTGGGGCGGACCAGCGTTGCAGCCGCCTTTTTTTACCGATCCCTCCTTGCGCAGGAAATCATAAGCGGCCTTTGCGCGGGAAAACCCTGAACTGTCACCATCCCTGTGATCGGGATGCGAATGAAAGGCAATCTGCCGCCAGGCCTCTCTGATTTCGCTGGAACTGGCAGACGGGGATAATCCCAAATCTGCAAGGGCATCGCTGCGTGCCCGCACTTTATCAACAGGTTCCATACTCAATACACTCGTTACAAACTACACGTCCTCAGTGTCGCCAAGGTCATAGTTTTGTCAAATTCCCCAGCCGGTTTGCGTGGGTGCTGACAACAATCGCAACGAGGAGATTCAATTGTCCCGTAAAGCTGTGAATTCGCGAATGCGAGTGTGAAACAGTTCACACAATATGGGGCGAAAATTGCCCCAGGTTGAACGTAACCTAAAAGAATCGTTTGGATTTTTTTGCGTCAGGCGACGTTTTCCAATTCAACACTCGGAGTGACGCCAAGCGCGAAACACACATCGCGTGTCAGTTCCGGGCGGTTCAAAGTGTAGAAATGCAGCTTGTCCACGCCGCCTTCGATCAGGTCTGAACACAGCTCCGTGCAGATCGCGGTTGCCAGCAGATCCTCGCGCTCGTCGCGCACTGCCTTTTCGAATGCCTGCTCGACCCACACAGGAATATGGGTACCGCAGCGCTTGGCGAAATTGCGAGCCCCCGCCCAGTTTTCGATCGGCAGGATGCCGGGCACAATTGGCTTGTCGATACCAGCCTTGGCACAGGCGTCACGGAAACGGAAGAAGGTGTCGGCTTCGAAGAAAAACTGCGTCAGAGCTTCATCCGCGCCCGCATCAAGCTTGGCTTTCAGCCAGTCGACATCAGCAGCCATATCTGCGGCTTCAGGATGCGTGTCGGGATAAGCGCCTACACGGATGCTGAACATCTCGGTTTCGGCCAAGGCTTCGATCAGCTCAACCGAATTGGCAAACCCGTCGGGGTGGGGCGCGAATGTGTCCTGACCCTTTGGCGGGTCACCGCGCAAGGCGACGATGTCCTGTACACCGGCGCGTGCGAATGTATCCGCTATCTCAAGCGTTTCCTGTCGCGAAGCATCGACACAAGTCAGATGTGCAGCCACGTTCAACCCCGACGACTTATGCAGGGTCGCAACTGCGTCGCGTGTCAGTTCGCGCGTTGTACCGCCAGCGCCATAGGTGACCGAGACAAAGCGAGGGTCCAGCGGGGCCAAGGTCTGAACCGTGTCCCAAAGACGGAATGAGGCTTCCAGGGTTTTGGGTGGAAAGAACTCGAATGAAATTTCAGGTTTGGACATTGCAGCCTCGCTGGATCATCTGAGCCACTTGTGCCATGTCAGGCAATGTGAGACAAACTCATATTATTCAACAACAACATGAATGGTGTTCCAAATGCACATTGAATTCCGGCATCTGCGCACCATCAAGGCGATCCATGAATGCGGTGGACTGGCGCGTGCTGCGGACCAGTTGAATATCACCCAGTCCGCATTAAGCCATCAGATCAAGGGTTTGGAGGATCAGGCCGGGGTCGAGCTGTTTCTGCGCCGTTCCAAACCCATGAAACTGTCAGCCGCAGGGTTTCGATTGCTTCGATTGGCGGAACAGATCCTGCCGCAGGTCGAGGCCGCTCAACACGAATTTTCATCGCTGCGGGACGGGCGCACGGGGCGGATGCATATTGCGATCGAATGCCACGCCTGTTTCGAATGGTTGTTTCCCGTGCTCGAGTCCTTCAGAAAATCCTGGGGTGACGTCGATGTGGATATCCGCCCCGGCCTGGCCTTCGACGCCCTACCGGCCTTGCAAAAGGAAGAGGTTGATCTGGTGGTCTCGTCCGACCCCGAAGACCTGCCGGGTGTCGAATTTGTTGAGCTGTTCGACTATAACGCTGTCTTTGTGGCGGCCTCGACCCATCCGCTGGCCAAGAATGACTTTATCGAGGCCGAGGATTTTCGGGGTCAAACCCTGATCACCTATCCGGTAGAGCGCACGCGTCTGGATGTGTTCAGCCAGTTGCTGATCCCCGCACGGGTTGAGCCTGCCACGATCCGGCAAGTGGAACTGACCGCAGTAATATTGCTGCTGGTGGCGTCAAACCGTGGTATCTCGGTCTTGCCGGATTGGGTCGTGCGCGAGGTCAAATACAACTCGGACTACGTCACCCGACCCCTGACGAAAGAGGGCATCACACGGCGCCTGTACGCTGCAGTCCGGTCTGAGGATCTGGAGAAACCCTATGTGCAGGAACTGGTGAAACTGGCTCGGGACGAAGCGCGCACACTGCAATCCCAGTAACGGCGTTTGCGGCGGGTCCGTTATGCGTATCATTCCTCTTGGCAAGGACGCATTGCGGCAGTATACGCGCGGTTTGACCGGACAGGAGCCCTTTGACAATGGTTGGCAGTGCAAATCTCAACATCATGATCAAGGCCGCGCGCAAAGCGGGGCGTTCATTGGTCAAGGATTTCCGTGAAGTCGAGAATTTGCAGGTGTCGATGAAAGGCGCGGGCGACTTTGTCTCGAAAGCCGATATCGCCGCCGAAGCCATTCTGAAGGAAGAACTGCTGGGCGCGCGCCCGACCTATGGCTGGCTGGCCGAAGAAGGCGGCACGATTGACGGCGAAGACCCGACCCGCCGCTGGATTGTCGACCCGCTGGATGGTACCACCAATTTTCTGCATGGCCTGCCGCACTGGGCAATCTCCATCGCGCTGGAACATAAGGGCAAGATCGTTGCCGGTGTGATCTATGACGCTGCCAAGGACGAGATGTTCTTTGCCGAAAAAGGCGAAGGCGCATGGATGAACGATATGCGTATTCGCGTGTCAGGCCGTCACCGTATGATTGAATCGATCTTTGCGACTGGTCTGCCTTTTGGTGGGCGTTCGGACCTGCCCGCAACTCTGCAGGATCTGGCGCGTTTGATGCCTGCCTGCGCCGGTGTGCGCCGTTGGGGTGCTGCAGCGCTGGACATGGCGTATGTCGCCGCAGGCCGTTACGAAGGCTTCTGGGAACGTCGCCTCAACGCATGGGATCTGGCGGCCGGTATTATCATCGTCAAAGAAGCAGGCGGATTCGTGCAGGCACTGAACCCTGAAGGCAGTGTGCTGGAGGACGGTGAAGTGATCTGTTCGAACGAACCGATCTTTGATCAGTTCGCCAGGGTGATCCGGGCCTGACCCCCTTTTAACTTATCGACGCGGAACACGCGGTATGCGTGACTGTGACAGCTTGTACTTTGCTTCGGGGTGGGGCGGATGCCCATGGTTGCGGTCCCAGAACTGCACCCCTCCGCGCCGCAGCCATAGCGGTATGCACAGGATCAAGCCCATGGCAAACCCTCCGGTATGGGCCCAATAGGCGATGCCGCCTTCGTCCGGGTTGCTGGTGACGCTGCCAAAGAACTGTATTGCCAGCCAGACCCCCAGCATGATGAAAGCCGGAATGGTGAAGACCCTGAAATAGACGATCAGGATCAGCAGAATATCCACCCGTGCTTTTGGGAACAGCAGCAGATAGCCGCCCATCACGCCCGCAATCGCGCCCGAGGCCCCAACGGTCGGGACCTGAGAGGCCGGCCCGGTGATGATGTGAATGAGGCCCGCACCGATCCCGGCTGCCAGATAGAACAGCAGGAAGGG
This sequence comes from Ruegeria sp. CDSA021, assembly GCF_059612325.1. Classification (NCBI taxonomy): domain Bacteria; kingdom Pseudomonadati; phylum Pseudomonadota; class Alphaproteobacteria; order Rhodobacterales; family Roseobacteraceae; genus Ruegeria; species Ruegeria sp. CDSA021. Next base: position 107,526 of record NZ_JBXWQJ010000007.1, on the reverse strand, counting down.
CAGGTGGCCCATCTCGTCTTCCAGATTGTCGCCGAAGATCCATAGAAACAGCATATTCCCGGCCAGATGCATCCAGCCGCCGTGCAGGAACATGGACGTCACCAAGGTTTCCAGTCCAAACCCGTCGCTGACCCGCGCCGGGATGATGGCGTAGTCGAAAAACAGCCTGCTGATCCTTGGCCCATCGTCCATGATACCAACATAGCTGAGGAAGATCAGGATGTTGGCGGCCAGCAGCGCGTAGACAACATAAGGCGTGCGCCCCGAAGGGTTATGGTCTCGGATCGGAAACATGGTGTGACGCTGGGCTTTTGCGCGCCCGGCGTCAAGGCAAGCTTATGCCGCACCTCCCAACAATGCAGCGTTTCCGCCCGCAGCGGTCGTGTCGACACAGACATGACGTTCGCCCAGAACGCGGGCGCGGTCGGGTTTGCCCGGGATCAGGGGCAGAATCGGGCCGTCGCGGCGCGCCAGATGCTGCTCGATCTGCCGGGCAGTTTGGTCGTCTCCCCACCACAAAACGCCTGAGATACCGGTCAGGTTTTCCAACCGGTGCAGGTCAAGCATACCGGTCGCCTGAATGGCGATGCCACCCAGCGCCTGAACGGCTTCAGCCTGCGCCTGTGCTGCGATCTCTCCGGGCCCCATACACAGAAGTGGCGGGCGGGGGTATTCGCTCAAGCGGTTCGATTCTCCTGTCGGACCGGGCAATGACTGGGTTTTGACCGGCGCTGGTTGCCCTTGTGGTGCGGGCAGGTCAGCCACAGCGCCCCAAGTATCCGCCGTACTTTGACGGTCCGGCGCGCAGAACCGGGCCATGTAGTTCGGCCCACCCGCTTTGGGGCCGGTGCCCGACAACCCTTCACCACCAAAGGGTTGAGAGCCGACGATAGCGCCGATCTGGTTGCGGTTTACATAGATGTTGCCCGCATGGATCGCCTCGGTCACTTGCTGCACCCGATCGTCGATGCGTGTGTGCAGGCCGAAGGTCAGACCGTATCCAGTGGCGTTGATATCAGCGATGACCTTGTCGATCTCCTGCGCCTTGAACCGGGCCACGTGCAGTACGGGGCCGAAGATCTCGCGCTCCAGTGCGGCAATGCCAGAAACCTCGATCAGAGTGGGCGCTACAAAGATCCCTTCGGGCGGCAGCGGCAGCTCTTTCAGAACCCGTCCTTCGCCGCGCGCCTTGGCCACATGGTTTGCGATGCCTTGGCGGGCCTGCTCGTCGATCACCGGGCCGCAATCGGTTGAGATCAGCCAGGGGTCTCCGATGCTCAGCGCGTCCATCGCCCCTTTGAGCATGGTCAGAACATCGTCGGCGATATCCTCCTGCAGGTACAGGCACCGCAGGGCTGAGCATCGCTGGCCCGCCGATTGGAAGGCACTTTCAATGACCGACTGTACCGCCTGTTCAGGCAAGGCCGTGCTGTCGACGATCATGGCGTTCAGACCTCCGGTTTCTGCGATCAGAGGTGTTCCGGGACGCATAGACCCAGCCATCGCCGAACGGATCTTGAGCGCAGTGGCTGTCGACCCAGTAAAAGCCACACCCGAGACGCGCTCATCCGACGTCAGAGCTGCGCCCACGGCAGGCCCACCCGGCAGCAGTTGCAGCGCATCGCGCGGTACACCTGCCTCATGCATCAGCTGAATTGCGCGATGCGCAATCAAAGGCGTCTGAGGCGCAGGCTTGGCCAGAACCGCGTTTCCAGTGGCCAGTGCGGCCGAAATTTGCCCCGAGAAAATCGCCAGAGGGAAGTTCCAAGGGCTGATACAGGTGAAAATTCCGGCAGATTTGGCCGCAGGAATGTTGGCCGCGTAATAGCGCAGGAAATCTACTGCTTCGCGCAGTTCGGAAACCGCATCCGGCAGCGTTTTCCCGGCCTCGCGTGCCAGAAGGGCAAACAGCTCGCCATAATGCGCTTCATATAGATCGGCGGCGGCGTTCAGAACGCGCGCACGCTCAGCAGCGGGTGCGTCCCAGGGGTTGGCCGAGGCCAGGGCAAGCTCTGCATCTGCCGCGCTGGCCGACGCAACGGCACCGGGCCTGTCCTGCGGGTTGGCCGGATTTGCGACAGGTTCTTCGGCTTCGGGTTTGGCCTTGTCAGCCAATAGGGGTTGAGCAAACCAATGCTGCGCTCGGAACCCATCCCGCGCCGCCTCGATCTGATCCAGAGTGGGCGTGTGGTGCAGATCGAACCCTTTGGAATTGGTACGTTCGGGTTGAAATAGCTCGGGCCCTGTCGGCAGCCCGGGTGGAGGTGTTTGCACAGTGACAAACGGATCGGCTGCAACCTCTTCCGGGGGCACGTTTTCATCGACGATCTGGTTGACGAAGGACGAATTCGCCCCGTTTTCCAGAAGGCGTCGCACCAGATAGGCCAGTAGATCGCGATGCGCCCCAACCGGTGCGTAGATTCGGCAGCGGGTATTTTGTTTGTCCATCACGATCTGATGCAAGGTCTCGCCCATGCCATGCAGACGCTGGAACTCGTAGGGCTGATCCTCGGCCATATGCAGGATGGCACTGACCGTGTGGGCGTTATGGGTGGCAAATTGCGGATATATCCGGTCCGTCATGTTCAGCAACTTGCGTGCATTGGCGATGTACGAGACATCGGTCGCTGCTTTGTGGGTGAAGACCGGAAACCCATCCACCCCCTCGACTTGCGCGCGTTTGATCTCGGTGTCCCAATAGGCACCCTTGACCAGTCGCACCATCAGCTTGCGATCGTGACGTTCGGCCATGCCATACAGCGTATCCAGAACCAGCCCGGCGCGCGGGCCGTAAGCCTGAACCACGATACCGAATCCGTGCCATCCGGCGAGGGCCGGATCAGACATCACCGCCTCGATCACCTGTAGCGACAGCGACAGGCGATCTGCTTCTTCGGCGTCGACATTCAGGCCCATTCCGGCGGCCTTGGCCAGCAACGCCAACGCACGCAGCCGTGGAACCAATTCGTCCATGACCCGCTGTTCCTGGGCCAGTTCATAGCGAGGATGCAGGGCCGACAGTTTTACCGAGATACCGGGATTGGCGCGGATATCGTCATGGGTGCTGGCCTCGGCAATGGCCGAAATGGCGCGCGAATAGGACAGGTGGTAACGCGCGGCATCTGCGTCTGTCCGGGCCGCTTCGCCCAGCATGTCGTAGGAATAGGTATAGCCCTTTTCCTCCATCCCGCGGGCACGCTCCATAGCGGAGTGAATGGTTTCACCCAGAACGAATTGCCGCCCCATCTCTTTCATCGCGCGGGCTACGGCGGTGCGGATCACCGGCTCGCCCAGCCGTTTGATGGCCCCGCGCAACGCTCCGACCGGAGACGCCTTGCCCTCGTCCAGTACTTTACCGGTCAGCATCAGCGCCCAAGTGGACGCGTTCACAAGGGATGACGAAGATTGCCTCAAGTGCTTGCCCCAGTCTGAAGGTGCGATCTTATCTTCGATCAACGCGTCGATTGTGTCGGCATCCGGCACCCGCAGCAGCGCTTCGGCCAGACACATCAGGGCGATGCCTTCGTCGGTGGACAGGCCGTATTCGGCCAGAAACACCTCCATCAACCCTGGTGAGGTGCTGGAACGGATGTCGCGCACCAGCTGCGCTGCCGCAGAGCTGATGGCGCTGCGATCTGCATCCGTCAGGTTCGCCTGAGTGATCAGGGTGTCAAGGACAGCCGATTGATCGGCATAAGTTGGGGTATCGATGAGTGTGCGCAGGCTGTGTGACATGGGTCCTCCGGTCTTTGTGGTAATATAGGGGCGAAAAATCGGGACAACGGACCAAGTTTTGTATAATGGAAGGTCATTGTTCTCAAATTTCCGTATGGAGCGACGCAAATGAACTTTCCTGATCTGGATCGGTTCGATCGGTCGATTCTGAGGATTCTGGCCGAAGATGGCCGTATCTCGGTCGCAGATCTTGCCCGCGAGATTGGTTTGTCGAAATCTCCGACGCAAGCACGGCTGAAGCGTTTAGAGGCAAATGGTGTGATCAAAGGCTATCGGGCGATGCTGGACCCGATCCGTTTGGGTTTGGACCATGTGGCTTTTGTCGAGGTCCGTCTGACCGACACCCGTGAAAAAGCCTTGGCCGAGTTCAATGCCGCCGTGTGCAAGATCGCTGAGGTGGAACAGGCACATATGATCGCTTCGAACTTTGACTATCTTCTGAAGGTGCGCACCGCCACCATGTCGGAATATCGCCGCGTTCTGGCTGAAAAGGTCTCTGCGATGCCGCATGTGGCCAGCACGTCCACCTTTGTGGCGATGGAGGCGGTGAAAGAAACGGGGATGGTCGGGACCATAACTGAAGCCGGGTGAGGGGTTTGAACCTGACTTGAAGATGTCAGGGTGTGGCTGCCCAACTGGCAAAATTAGCGCGCAATTGATAACCGACCAGTAACGGCATTGGACGGTACAGTTCTGCCTTTTTGTCTTTTACCGAGACAAAATCCGACGCTTTTCGGCCATGGCTTCGCGGCGGCGTTGCTCGATCCCGAGTCTGAATGATTCCTCGACAAAATCGATATGGTCGGTGGCTGCTTTTTCGGCGCGCGCTTCGTCGCCGTCGATCACGGCGCGACCCAATTCAAGATGCTGTTGCAACAGCTTTTCCCCGGTACCGTCAATCGTGCGCAAAAAATCGCGATTGTAGAACACTCCCTTGCGGGTCAATTCGTAGATCGACGCCATCATATGTATCAGTGTTGCGTTCTGGCTGGCATCGACGATCGCAGAATGCAGCGCAAAGTCTGCCTCTTGCGAGGCCCTGGCGTCTTGCTCCTGCCACGCACGCTCGTTTTCGTCGAGGATTTCCGAGATTCTCTCTTTATCGGCCTTGGTGGCGCGATGCGCGGCAAGGCGGGCTGCAAACCCTTCCTGTTCGCGGCGATATTCCAGGTAATCGAAAAAAGCAGGCTCGTGGCGTTCATATAGCGCAAGAAGCGCTGGCATCATGGCCTGTCCGGTCAGGGCCGCGACGAATGTGCCTTCGCCATGTTGTGTTGTGACCAGACCGCGTTCTTCCAGAACCTGAAGGGCTTCACGCAGCTTTGGGCGCGATACGCGCAACATCTCGGCCAGGTCGCGTTCTGAGGGCAGTTTCCGACCCTGTTTCAGGATGCCTGAAGCGATCAGGTCTTCAACTTGCGCAACCACCGCTTCGGACAGCGATTCGTGTCCAACAGGTTCAAATATCGCCGTGGTGCTCATGATCTGATGCCCTGTGTGATGCTCGAAGCTCAATTTAACTGGTAAACAAACATAACCATTTTGGTCGTAAATTCAAGCTTCGGAACATGCGCTCGCAGAACTCCTCAGGTATCTGGTTGTGAACAAAAATTATGCGACACGCTGCCTAAATATCCGGATTTTGTCGATCGCAGTTCCTTCAAACAAGCTCCCTACTTTCATCCGTGGCTGTCTCCAGTGGTAAAGAAAGTTGTTGACTGGAAATTAATGGTAAAGTTAATTTACCACCGGAGCGGCGCTGGAAGATCCTGCGCCAATGATCGGGGCAAAGTCCCGACCTACCCTGGAGGAGATTTCATGAAGAAGACCCTGACGAGCTTGGCCGTGGCCGCCAGCTTTCTGGCTGCACCTGCGGTTGCCGCTGACAAACTGCTGCTGAAAACACCGATTGCCTTTTCGACCGAACTGCCGGGCCTGGGTTCGCCGATCCCACGCGTGGCTGATCAGTTGGAACTGATGTCGGGCGGTACACTCAAGATGAAAGTGTACGAGCCGGGCAAACTGGTTCCGCCGTTCGAGATATTGGACGCAGTGTCCACCGGCAAGATCAACTCAGGCTACACCACCGCAGGCTATTGGGCGGGTAAAATCCCGGCTGCACCTCTGTTTTCGGCCGTGCCCTTTGGCCCCGAGGCGGGTGAATACATGGCGTGGCTCTACTATGGCAACGGCATGACCCTGTATCAGGAAATGTATGATCAGGCCGGTTTCAACGTCAAAGTTCTGCCTTGCGCCATCATCGCACCGGAAACCTCGGGCTGGTTCGCGTCCGAGATCAACTCGCCCGAAGACCTGAACGGCCTGAAAATGCGCTTCTTCGGTCTGGGCGGTAAAGTGATGCAGAAACTGGGCGTGGCGACTTCTCTGCTGCCGGGTGGCGAGATTTTCCCTGCGCTGGAAAAAGGCGCGATCGACGCGACCGAATTCTCGATGCCCGCTATCGACGCGCGTCTGGGCTTCCACAAGCTGGTCAAGTTCAACTACTTCCCTGGCTGGCACCAGCAGGCGACCGTTTTCGAGCTGCTGATCAACAAGGATGTCTGGAACGAAACCAGCGATCAGCACAAAGCGATCATCGAAACTGCCTGTAAGGCATCGATGGCAGACAGCTTTGCCGAAGGTGAAGCGATTCAGCACGCGGCCTTGATCGACAATGTTGAAAACAACGGTGTCACCATCAAACAGTGGTCGCCCGAAATGCTGGATACTTTCCGCGCGACCTGGGACGAGGTCGCTGCTGAAGAAGCCGCAAACGATGCCTTCTTTGCGCAAGTTCTGGCAGATATGAACGAGTTCCGTGACGGTTACAGTCTCTGGAAGACCAACGCCTTCCTCCCTCGTCAGTAAGCTCTTTCTCACTGACGATACCGGGGCGGCCCAATCCGCCGCTCCGGTTCTTATTTCTGAACTTCGGACTTTCTAACCTTTCACTGCCCGCGCTCCGGGCTGCTGAGCGAGGAATGACCATGGCCACCCAAAACAACCTCAACGATCCGGTCGAAGCCTATGAGGGCATCCTGGAACACCCGGAAACCGACCGCCAGAAAATCGCCGTTGCAATCGACACCGGGGTCAAGACGGTAGGTCATGTGGTCATGTGGGCGAACATCCTGCTGATGGCTGCGATCTTCAGCCAGGTTTCGCTACGCTACCTGTTCAGCCAGAACTATCCCAAGCTGGACGAGATTCAGTGGCATTTCTACGGCATCGTCACGATGATCGGCATTTCCTATGCCTTGATCACTGACAGCCATGTCCGCGTGGACGTCCTGCATATGCAGTTGTCGCGCCGCGCGCAGCGGATCATCGAGGTGATCGGCATTCTGACCCTGCTGACCCCATTCATCTATCTGATGATCGATCAAGGCTACGACTATTTTTACGAAAGTTTCCGCGTCAACGAACGTTCTGATAGCCCCACCGGCCTGCCTGCGCGCTGGGCCTTCAAGGCGGTCATTCCGATCAGTTTCATTCTTCTGGCGCTGGCCGCGCTGGCGCGGTTGATCCACGACGGCCATGCTCTGCTCTACGGACCGGCCTCGGAACGTGAAGGCGCACCGCTGCGCCGTGTCCTGCTGGTGTTGGCCGTGTTTGCTGCGGTTTGTGTTGGCCTGACCTTCCTTGTCGAAACGACCGAGGAAAAGCTGGTCATCGCAATGTTCCTGACCTTCATCGCGCTGCTCTTCACCGGATACCCGGTGGCCTGGGTGCTGGCCGGTGTCGGTGTCGCGTATTGCGGTCTTGCCTATCTGTTCGACAATGATCTGATGCTTTGGACGGGGCTTGAAAGCACCTTTACCGGGCTTGATTACCTGACGCTGGGCGCGGTTGTGAACCGGGTCTATGCGACCATGTCGAACGCGGTTCTTGTGGCCTTGCCAATGTTCATCTTCATGGGGCTGATGCTGGACGAATCCGGTGTGGCCGAGCGTTTGATGTCCTCGATGCAGCGCCTGTTCGGTACGGTGCGCGGTGGTCTGGCGATCACGGTGACTCTGATCGGTATCATTCTGGCGGCCTCTACAGGCATCATCGGTGCATCCGTCGTGCTGTTGGGTGTGCTGTCACTGCCCACGATGATGCAGCAGAAGTATCAGCCGACGCTGGCTGCGGGTGTGGTTTCTGCCTCGGGGACGCTGGGCATCCTGATCCCGCCCTCAATCATGCTGGTGATCATGGCTGACCAGATGGCCCTGTCGGTGGGCGACCTGTTCATGGCCGCTGTCTTCCCCGGTGTCATCATCGGTGGCCTGTACCTGACCTATATCTTCATTCTCGCGCTAGTGAAACGTGACGCGGCCCCGGTTCCTGAAGGTGCGAAAGCTCCCGACTGGGCTGCAGTAAAGGACGTTTTGATTGCCGTTATTCCGACGCTGATGCTGATCCTTGCCGTGCTGGGGTCGATCTTCGCCGGTCTGACCACACCGACCGAAGCCTCAGGCATTGGTGCGCTGGGGGCGACGCTGCTGGCGCTAGGATACCGTAAGCTGACCTTTGCAAAGCTGTGGAACGTGCTGGTGTCGACCTTCAACACCACCGCCTACATCTTTGCGATCTTCCTTGGCGCAACCGTCTTTTCTTACGTCCTGCGCGAACTTGGCGGAGACGAACTGATCGAGCATGTGGTGCAATCCACCGGGTTCGGGGCCAACGGCACGATCCTGTTCATCCTGTTCATCGTCTTCCTGCTGGGCTTTGTGCTGGATTGGATCGAGATCACGCTGATCGTTCTGCCCCTGATGCGCCCGATCGTAAACGGGCTGGGCATCGACATCCCCGGATTTGGCGTTCTGGATGAGCCAGCACTGGTGTGGTTCGTGATCCTGGTTGCTGTGACGCTGCAAACCAGCTTCCTGACGCCGCCTGTGGGCTTTGCATTGTTCTATCTCAAAGGTGTCTGCCCGCCAGAGATTAAACTGACGCATATCTACAAGGGCATTATCCCCTTTGTCCTGCTGCAATTGACCGGCCTGGCGCTGGTTTTCCTGTGGCCGACCCTCGCCACCTGGCTTCCGTCGGTCGCCTACTAAGGAGTTCATCCGATGCGTCTGAGCCAATGTCATAACTTCCACGACTTCCGGCGGCTGGCCAAGCAGCGGCTGCCGGGGCCAATCTTTAACTACATCGACGGTGGCGCGGATGATGAGGTGACGTATCGGGAAAACACCATCGCATTTGACCGCTGTGACCTGCTTCCGTCAGTTCTGCGTGGGGTTTCGGACGTGGACATGTCCGTCACGGTCATGGGGCAAAAGCTGGATATGCCCGTCTATTGCTCACCCACCGCCTTGCAACGTCTGTTCCACCATCAGGGAGAGCGCGCGGTTGCGGCAGCGGCGGAGAAATACGGGACGATGTTCGGTGTCTCTTCTTTGGGCACTGTATCGCTGGAGGAGTTGCGGCAGAAACACAAGAACCCGCAAGTCTACCAGTTCTACTTCCACAAGGATCGCGGGTTGAACACCGCCATGATGCAGCGCGCCAAAGAGGCGGGGGTCGAAGTCATGATGCTGACTGTCGACAGTATTACCGGTGGTAACCGCGAGCGTGATCTGCGTACCGGGTTTTCGATCCCGTTTCGGCTGACGCTGGGCGGCATGATCCAGTTTGCAATCAAGCCGATGTGGGGGATCAATTATGTTACCCACGAAAAGTTCCGCCTGCCACAGCTGGAAGAACATGTGGATATGGGCGGTGGGGCAAGCTCGATTGGTGGGTATTTCACCGACATGCTTGATCCATCGATGAACTGGGATGATGTGGCGCAGATGGTACGCGACTGGGACGGTCAGTTTTGCCTGAAGGGGATAATGACCGTCGAAGATGCCAAACACGCCACCGAGATCGGTTGCACTGGTATCATCCTGTCGAACCACGGTGGCCGTCAGCTTGACGGGTCGCGCACACCGTTTGATCAACTGACCGAGATCGTAGATGCCGTTGGTGATAAGCTGGACGTGATGATGGACAGTGGCATCCAGCGCGGAACTCATGTGCTGAAGGCGCTGTCAGTTGGGGCCAAAGCCGTGGGCGTCGGGCGGCACTACCTGTATCCGCTGGCTGCGGCAGGGCAGGCGGGGGTCGAACGTTCCCTTGGTCTGATGCGCGCCGAGATCGAACGCGACATGAAATTGATGGGCGTCACCAGCGTCGGCCAACTGAGCCGGGACAATATCCGTTTTCGCAACGCCTGAACCCGAATTGGGGGCCGAGATGACCAATGACGAATTGATCAAGCACTTCCGCTCCATCGTCGGTTTGCACCACGTCCTGACCGGTGAGCGCGCGACCGAGCGGTTTCGGCGTGGGTTCCGTTCGGGCGAGGGCGAGGCGCTTTGTGTCATTCAGCCGGGTTCTCTGTTGGAGCAGTGGAAAGTGCTGCAAGCCTGCGTGGCCGCAGACAAGATCGTCATCATGCAAGCTGCCAATACCGGCCTGACCGAAGGGTCGACCCCGTCGGGCAGCTATGACCGCGATGTGGTACTGATCAATACTCGGCGGATGGACACACTGATCCCTCTGAACGATGGTGAGCAAATCGTCAGCTTTCCGGGTGCAACCTTGTTTGCGCTGGAAAAACTGCTGGCCCCAATGGGCCGCGAGCCGCATTCGGTGATCGGATCATCCTGCATCGGTGCGTCGATTGTGGGCGGGGTTTGCAATAACTCGGGCGGGTCGCTGGTGGAACGTGGCCCGGTCTATACTGAACTGTCCGTTCACGCCCGGATCTCTGAGCAGGGCGAGCTGGAACTGGTCAACCATCTGGGCATTGATCTGGGCGACACGCCCGAGGAAATCCTGGCAAGCCTCGACGCCGGGACCTTCGACCGCAACCCTGGGGCCACGAACAAACGCGCCTCGGCCAGCGATTACGCGCAGATCGTGCGCGAAGTGGATGCGGAAACACCGGCCCGCTTCAACGCGGACAAGGCCAAGCTGTTCGAATCTGCGGGTTCGGCGGGCAAGCTGGCGGTCTTTGCTGTGCGCCTTGATACCTTTCGAAAAAACGAGGCCGAAAGGGTGTTCTATATCGGGACAAACGACCCGGACGATCTGGCGGCTTTGCGCCGCCACATCCTGTCCAGGTTCAAATCACTGCCCGTCTCAGCTGAATACCTGCAGCGCGAAGTGTTCGACATCACCGCGAAATACGGCAAGGACACGGTTGTGATGATCGACAAACTCGGTACGGATCGTTTGCCGTTTTTCTTCGCGATGAAAGGCGCGGTTGATGCGCGGCTTCGACGCATCCCGTTTCTCGGCAATTTTACTGACCGGTTCATGCAGATGGCCGTGGCGCTTTGGCCGCGTGTTCTGCCCAGGCGGATGGTCGAGTTCCGCAACAAGTATGAACACCATCTGATCCTGAAAATGAAAGATGACGGTATAGCAGAGGCTGCCGCTTGGTTGCCTGACTTCCTGAAAGACCGTGACGCGGGTTTCTTTGAATGCGATGCCCGCGAGGCCAAGATTGCTGGCCTGCACCGATTCGCTGCCGCTGGGGCTGCCGTGCGTTACATGGCGCTGCATAACTCGGACGTAGAAGACATTATTGCGTTGGATGTCGCGCTGCGCCGTAATGATCACGACTGGTTGGAAAAGCTTCCGCCCGAGATCGAGAACCAGCTGGTGCACAAACTCTATTACGGCCACTTCATGTGCCACGTCATGCATCAGGACTATGTCGTCAAAAAGGGTGCTGATCCCAAGGCGTTGAAGGCGGCGATGCTGAAGCTGTTTGACGAACGGGGGGCGGAATACCCGGCTGAACATAATGTGGGTCATCTGTACAAGGCCAAGCCTGATCTGGCGGCGCATTACAAGTGCTGTGACCCGACCAATTCGTTCAACCCTGGCATTGGGAAAATGTCGAAGACGAAGTACTACCAGTGAGCGATCTTCACGCGGTACGCTGACGTTTGTGAAAAGCACCCAACAAGCTGTTCCCGTTGTCGAAAAACGCCCCTTCACCAACCAGATCGGTTACGCCGTATCGATCCAGCTCGGTCTTAACGTTTGGCTCTATAAGTGTGAAAACCAGACGAATGTCGTTTTCCTTCAAGAACCCGGCCATGCTGCGCAGGGCGTATCCGGCGGTAAAATCGATCTCATCGATGGCCGACGCATCAATGCAAAACCATTCAGGTTTGCTGTCCGAGCCTTGCACAACAGCCGTGACCTCATCCGTGAAACGCTGCACATTTGCGTAATACATGCCGTGTGAGAACCGATAGATCACAAGGCCGGGTTCAAATTGATTTGGCTCGGCCAAGTCTTTCGAATGCCAACCTCCGGTTTCGGTTTTAACTATCACTGCGTTCTTCGGGCGATACCCCCGGCGGGTGTGGTCGATCAAAGAGAAGACAACGGCAAAGATTATGCCCTGTTCAACGCCCACCAGAACAACCACGGCTGCTGTTGCGGTGGCCACCCAGAACTCGGACCGGGCTTGTTTGTAGATCGTGGCCAGACCACGCAGATCGATCAGTTTCAAGCCGATCAGGAAGACGATGGCCGAAAGGGCGGCTGTGGGCAGATAGGCAAGAGGTTTGGTAAGAAACAGGATCACCACGAGGACAATGGCCACCGTGGTCAGTTGTGCCACCTGACTGCGGCCACCGGCGCTGGCGACCATTTCGGTTTTGGTAGGGCTGCCATTGACCACAAATGTGCCGGTGAATGCCGCACCGAAATTGGCAAGGCCCAGCCCGATCAGGTCTGTGTTCTCGCTGAACTTCTCGTCATATCGGGCTGCGTAAGCCCGCGAGGTCGCGGCGCTCTGTGCCAGAATGACCACGAATATGGACAGCGCCGTGGGCAGGAGTTGCTTGAACAGGTTCCAACTCCAATTCACGTCCGGGAGCGAGAGTGCAGGCAGGCCACTGGGAACTGCCCCTAACAGGGCAATGCCGACCGTTTCGAAAGAAAAGGCCCAGCTGCACAGGATCACCCCTACAATTGCGAACAGGGGACCGGGGATTTTTCGCGACAGCATTGTGCAGGCGACAACAACGCCGAGCACGGCGGCGGAGACAAACACAGTCGGCCAGCTGATATGAGCCATGTTCAGATATACGTCGTTCAATCGCGCAAGCGTTCCGTGACCGCTGGACTCGATCCCCATCAAGCCGGGTATTTCGCCTGTGGCGACCTGTATGCCAACGCCGGTCAGGAATCCAACCAGTACAGTTCGCGACAGGAAGTCGGCCAGAAATCCAAGCCCGATGATCCGCGCACCGATCAAAAGCACGGCCGCCATCAGCGCCAGCAGGGACGCCAAAGCCAGATATTCCGACGAGCCCGAGACCGCCATGCCAGCCAGTGCCGAGGCCGTGATGGCCGCGGTTGCCGAATCGGCCCCGACCACCAGATGCCGGGACGAACCGAACAGGGCGAACAGGGCCATGGGAATCAGGATCGTATAGAGCCCCGTAATGACCGGCGTGCCCGCGATTTTGGTGTAGCCCATGACCTCGGGTATCGCGAGGCAGGCAAATGTCAGCCCGGCAAGCATCTCGGTTGGAAGACGCGACCGGTCAAAAGGCAGCACGCCCTGCAGCACCGGCAATGGCGATGATTGGGGATTTCTGCCCGGGTTTTCCATGGGTTATCTTTTGCCCGATTTGTTATGCGTTGCGGTCTTGCTTATCAAAAGAGCGTCGGGGCAAAAATTAAGCAAGGCATGACGGGCAAATCGCGAGGTTTTTGCGGTCGTTTTCGAAAGTTTTTCCGGGAAATTTACGCGACTACGGGAAACCCCCAATTTCGCGCGGGGCCTATCAGGGGTAAACATGACTTACCGTACTTACCACACAAACACACGGTAATTACTTTCCCCGATGAGGGGCTGGTCATACCCCCTCGACCGGCCCCTCTTAACTTTTTGGGTTGAGAGAATCTGCACATCGAAACCGCGCCAAAATGCGAAAAGGTCTTTCTGTTCGCCGTTAATCTTTGACCAATTCAGCCACAAGGGTCGGCAGATTTTGTGATGCGTCATAGGCCACGGTGTGTGGGATTTCTCCGATAGATGTCTTTCGGTACCCTTCCGTGAACAACAGAAACGGGATGTGTGCACGCTGGGCGGTTTCAGCGTCAACTTCGCTGTCACCGACAAACAGGCGTGGCCCAGAAAACGGGAGCGCATCGAAGCTTGCAAACAGATGCCTGGGGTCCGGCTTCCGGGTCGGCAGGCTGTCGCCTCCAAGCACCGCATCGAAATGCCGGGACAAGTTCAACGCCTCAAGCACGTGCCGCGCTGGCGCTTCGGGCTTGTTGGTACAGACGCCCAGAACACACCCCATTTGTCGTAGAGCATCCAGCGCTTCGGGGATGCCGGGGTAGGGAATGGTCGTTTCACTGGCGGCGGCATTGTAATGCTTCAGCGTCAACTGTGTCAGTTCCGAATGGCGATCCAGCGGTAGTTCGCAATGGTGGATCATGCGCTCGACCAGTTTGGGTAGGCCATTGCCAACGAATCCCTTAATGACGTCATGCGGCAGTGGATCGCGCCCAACGTCGTCCAGCGTGCGGTTGGCCGCTGCGGCGAGATCGCCCAAGCTGTCCACCAGCGTTCCGTCCAGATCAAAAACAACTGCTGCGGTCATATTTTGCACGCCTTTCAATGTTCAGCCCAAGACCTAACGTGCCTTGTTTTGGGGCGCAATCTCTTGTGTTGAAACGACACTTGACAAATCTTACTAAAATAATCAGATTAAGCGTCAGGAACAGAAAGCCAGCCCTTTCGGGGTCAGCCAGATCACATGAAACGCGATAGATATGGCGCCACGCCGAAACGCTCTGGAGATGTCCCGATGAACGTACAGAACCCGACTCCAACCCAAGGTTATGCTGTCTCGATGCTTCCCGCGCATAAGGCCGAGGAGCTGACCAAGGGTGGCAACCTGGCCCATATCGAACTGGGCGACCAGCTATATACCCTGCGCATCACTCGCGCAGGAAAACTGATCCTGACGAAATGAGCGCGCCTTCCATGCGGGGCGGCGCAGCGGTTGGCCGCCTTGCCGACCTCGACCCTATCGAAGCGGGCGCGGTGATGTACCTGCGGATGTGGAGCGAGGGTGAGGGCGGTCGGACCGATGCAGCCAGTGATTTCCAGATCGCTTTGGGTGCAGATAGCGGAGAGGCCGCGATGTTGACGCTGGACCGATTGTGTTCCCTATGCGCAGCCTATGGTCGTCGCCCCCTGATCCGCCATGGGCTGAAATGCGCGTGCCTGGGTGCGGATGAGAATTGCTTTGCCCAGATGATCGCCGCCGCGTCCGAAGGTGCGCGTGAAGACGCGATGATGATGGCATCTCTGATCGTACGCCCGGATTTTGCGCCTGCGCTTGCCTCATTATCAGAAGAGTTGGGCCTTGCTCTCAGGCGCATGACTGTTGCGTTCAGGATCCCGACAACCGGTCACCATACCCCCTCGGCCGTTCTCCACTGATCCCCGGTTCTGAACGGCTTAACCCCGGCATCGCGCCGGGGTTTATTTGTTTAGCAACATCCGCATCCTGCATGGTGATGATCATGATCGCAAACCGGGGCAGGGGTGTAGTCGCCCACCTCTGACAACACGTCCCGCAAGGCCCACAGGATCATGTCCACATCCTCGGCCTCGATGGTTAGCGGCGGGCGGATTTTCAGGATGTTGTCCTTCGGTCCTTCACTGCCGATCAGAATGCGATGATCGCGCATCCGGTTTTTGACATAGCTGCATATCTCGGTGCCTTCAGTCCCATCAGGGTTGATCAGTTCCACACCAAGGAACAGCCCCATACCCCGCACATCGCCGACGCAATCGAAATCGGCTTCGATCTGGCGCAGCCCGGTCATCAGGCGCTCACCCATTCGGGCGGCATTGTCCTGCAACCCTTCGTCGTCGACGATATCCAGCACCTCTTTGCCAATCCGGCAGGACAGGGTTGATCCGCCAAAGGTCGAAAAGAACTCGATCCCGTTGTTGAAGCTGTCGGCAATTTTCTTGGTTGTCACCAGCACGCCCAAGGGGTGCCCATTGCCGATGGGTTTACCCATGACCACGATATCAGGCAGCGCGCCCTGGTGTTCAAAGCCAAAATAGTTCTCGCCCAAACGCCCCAGACCTGTCTGCACCTCGTCGGCAATGCACACACCACCGGCAGCGCGGACCTTTTCGTAAACCGCAGGTAGATAGCCCTTTGGCGGAATGATCTGGCCACCGACCGACGGGAAAGTTTCCGCAATGAAACCCGCCACGCCGTGCCCCTTGTCCTGCAGGGCGGCGATAGCCGGGTCCACAAGATCGGCAAACTTCTGCGCCCGGTCCGCATCGTCGCGCTTGAACAACCCGCGGTAGTCATCCGCAACCTCGACCAGCTCAACCCAGTCGGCTTTGCCGATGCCACCGGGTTTGTTGAACTTGTAGGCCGAAATGGCCACCGCCGCGTTGGTATTGCCGTGATAACCATGATCCGGCGTCACGATCCCTTTTGCACCGGTATGGGCGCGGGCCAATCGCAGAGCCAGTTCATTGGCCTCAGTGCCTGAGTTGACAAAGAAGCAAACCTCGAAGTGATCCGGCAGTTTGGACAGGATCTTTTCGGCAAATTCCGTCTGAGCCGGGTGCAGATAACGGGTGTTCGAGTTCATCCGCCTCAGCTGATCCGCCGCCACGGCCTGAATGCGCGGATGCGCATGGCCGACATGGGGGACGTTGTTATAGGCGTCCAGATAGGGGCGGCCCCATTCGTCGAACAGATGATGCTTCCACCCACGTACCAGCATGACCGGATCGTCATAGGTCAGCGACAGGTTGCCGCCAAAGTGATCGCGGCGCCCCTGCAGGATCACCTGCTTGTCGGTGGGTTGATAGAACACCTTGCCATCCGGCAAGTTCAGCAATGCCGCCGGGTTCGGGCAGACCGCGTTCCACAGCTCCATTTCGTCGGGATCGCCGACACCGGGCCAGTCCGCCTCCATGCCATCGGTGGTCAAAGCCAGTTGGAAATGCACATGCGGCGCCCATCCGCCATTCTGGCTGGCATCGCCTAGCCGGGCAAACGCTGCCCCTTGCGCAACCGGGTCGCCGGGATTCAGCCGCTCACAGAATTCCGGGTCCAGATGGCCATAGAGTGTATAGAACGGATCGCCTTCGGGCGTTTCGTGGTGCAGGATGATCACACCACCGTAGTCGAGGTGGTTGTCCCGGTTCTCGACCACTTCAACCCGCCCGCTCATCGGCGCGTGCAGCACCGTTCCGGCGGGCGCAAACACATCCACCGCCAAATGCACCGTTCGCCGGTCCGAGGCTTTCCACGGCCCCTTGCGGAACCCCGGCTCGGCATAGATCAGGCGGGGCTCGTTATAGTAACCCAGCCACAGACCCTCGCCGTATTCCTCGCCCACCCGTGCAGCCTCGGCCAAAGGCATGTGGAACGGATTCTGAGGCCAGACGCAGTTTTCAACGGACAGCGATCCCATGGGCACATCGCTCAGATCCTGACTAAACATGTCGGCAAAATGGCCCCGGTGATCCTGCAGATAGGTGTGGATGCGTTCAGCCCCATCGACGACAGGCAAGCCACAGGCCGCCCGCAACCGCGCCGACATCAGCCCGCCATTGACCGAGGCGTTTTCAAGGAAACGCCACGCCGGAGCCTGAGAAATGGTCACGTAAGGATCATCCGGGTTCTCGGCCGCCATCAGGGTCGAGTTGACGACCGATACCGCAAGTCGCATCCTCAGCAACGGCCAGATCAGGTCAACTTCACTCGTGCTTAGCCGGTTGGCCGCGTGAAAGCCCTTTACCAGCGCGGCCAGCGCCAGTTCCGGTTTGGGATGGTCCAACACGATGTAAGCCCCGGCAATTGCCAGATCGCAGACGCGCGGCGCCGCGCACATGTCGCCCAAATCAATCAGGCCCGAGATCCGCCGACGCTCGCCCAATTCCCCTTCGACCAGAATGTTATAGTCATTGGCGTCGTTGTGGATGGCCTGTTTCGTCAGATCCCCCAGCATCCCCGAGATCGCTGAGAACCCTGCGAAAATCTCGTTCAACAAAGCCCGCCGGGTAGGGTCTGAAATGATATCCAGCTTGTCCGCAATCCAACCGGCCTGCGTCAGATCCCACTTGAAACCGTTTCGGTGCAATCCTTCGTGCTCGAACCCTTCCAAGGCCCGATCGGTTGCCCCGAGAACGCGACCCAGCTTCAGGATCAGCTCTTCGGACTTCGGCGCAGACTTCGCGTAACACTGCCCCGGCAAGCATTCCAACAGCCACACCAGTCGGGACTGCCCTTCAGAATCCGTAATATCCGGCAGCATAGTGCCGTTCAAATCGGGGAACACCTTGGGAAATGGCAAACCCGGCGCTTCTGACGCGACATGGGCAAGCGCCAGTATCTGCAAATCCACCAGATCCGCCTCGCAGCCCGCCCGCATGACTTTCAGCACATAGTCCTGACCATTGGTGGCCTGTACCAGAAAGTTCAGGTCATATTCACCATCCAGCCGCGTCAACCGTGCGTCCAGCCCCCAGTGCTGACGCAGCGCATCCGCCCAGAACTTCACCAATTCGCTCATGTCGTTCTCCGTCCCGCTACACCCGGGATTCTTTAGTCCAATGCGCGCAGCCGTTTGAACAGCGACGACGTATCCCACCGCCCACCGCCAAGTTTCTGCACATCTTTGTAAAACTGATCGACCAGCGCGGTCACGGGCAGTGAGGCACCATTGACGTTGGCCGCATCCATGCAAATACCCAGATCCTTGCGCATCCAATCCACGGCAAACCCATAGTCAAAATGATCGTCCAGCATCGTCTCGTGGCGGTTCACCATCTGCCAGCTTCCGGCCGCGCCCTGGCTGATCACCTCAACAACTGCACGTCCGTCCAATCCCGCTTTCTCGGCAAAATGCAATGCCTCGCTGAGGGCCTGAACCAAACCGGCTATGGCGATCTGGTTACACATCTTGGTCAACTGGCCCGCGCCGCTGTCACCAATGCGGCGACAAATCTTCGAATAGACCTCCATCAACGGCTCAGCCGCATCATAGGCGGCCTGATCTCCGCCGCACATTATGGACAGAACCCCGTTTTCAGCCCCAGCCTGACCGCCCGAGATCGGGGCGTCGACAAAGGCGATCCCCTGCGCGGCTCCGGCTTCGTAAAGCTCTCGCGTGACGTCTGCCGAGACTGTTGTGTGATCGACGAAGATGGCCCCGTCGGACATGCCCTGAAACGCACCGTCCTCGGCTGAGCAGATCATGCGCAGATCGTCGTCATTTCCCACGCAGGCCATTACGAATTCCGCGCCTTTGACCGCATCTTTCGGAGTCGCCCCCATGGCACCACCATGCTGCGCCACCCAGGCTTCGGCCTTGGCGGTTGTGCGGTTGTAGACGGTGACGTCATGACCTGCGGCCTGCAGATGTCCGGCCATGGGATAGCCCATGACACCAAGGCCAAGGAACGCGACTTTTGCCATTTTGTGATCCTCTCCGCTGTTCGGTCGGCACGTGTGACCGAATTGTCTGGCGAAGACAAAGCAAAGCTGAACGCAAAGGGCAACCCCGTGTCAGCTTTTCCCGCCCAGATCCTGCAGGATCGGGCAATCGGGCCGGTCGTCTCCGGCGCAGGCGTCGACCAGGTGGCTTAGCGTATCACGCATGGCTTTCAGGTCGGCGATCTTGGCCTCGATCTGCGCCAGATGATCCCGCGCCACCCGTTTCACATCAGCGCTGGCGCGGGTTTCATCCTCGTAAAGGGCCATTAGGGTCCGGCAGTCCTCGATGGTAAAGCCAAGCGCACGGGCACGGCCCAGAAAGTTCAGCTTGTGCACGTCCTGATCGCGAAACCGGCGATAGCCGTTGTCATCGCGCATCGGTTTGATCAGGTTAATGTCCTCATAATACCGGATCGTCTTGGCGGGCAGGCCGGTGCGGGCAGAGACATCTCCGATATTCATGCGTGCACCTCCTTGGTGGCTGTGGCTGCGGTTTCCGGCACGCTGGCGCGAACGCGACGCAAACGCAGCGCGTTCGAGACCACAAACACGCTGGACAACGCCATCGCGCCCGCCGCCAGCGCCGGGGACAGAAGATGACCGCCGAACGGGTAGAGGGCACCAGCAGCGACCGGGATCAAGAGAACGTTATAGCCAAAGGCCCATCCCAGGTTTTGCCGGATGTTCCGCATTGTCCGACGGCTGATTTCGGTTGCATTGGCAACGCCGCGCAGATCACCGGACATCAGCACAACGTCGGCCGTTTCGATAGCCACATCCGTACCCGTACCGATTGCGATGCCGATATCTGCAGATGCCAGCGCCGGAGCATCGTTGATACCGTCACCGACAAAAGCCAGTGTTCCGAATTGATCCCGCAAGGTCGTGATCGCATCTACCTTACCATCGGGCATTACTTCGGCGGTGACGTGATCTATCCCCAGCCGGTCGGCCAAAGCCTGCGCCGTGCGCGCGTTGTCTCCGGTGACCATGGCTACGGTCAGCCCCATCTGGTGAAGCCGTTCCAGCGCCTCTTCGGTGCCGGGCTTGATCGGATCTGACACAGATAACGCAGCTGCGGCCCGCCCATCGAGGGCGACGAACAACGGCGTTGCCCCTTCGGCGGCGCGGGCCTCTGCCTCTTCCACTAAGGATCCAAGTTCGATCCCCCGTTGCTGCATCAGCCGACGCGACCCGATCAACACATCCCGTCCTTCAACCTGTCCTTGCACGCCAAGGCCGGTAAGCGACCGCACATCCGAAGCCTCTGGCAGAGTCGCGAGACCGGCTCGGGTGATGGCCGATGCAATCGGGTGCTCCGATCGTGCCTCAAGCGCGGCGGCGAGTCGCACAACTTCATCCCGGTCAAAGCCATTCACTGTGGTTACGCTGTCCAGTTCGGGACGGCCGAGGGTCAGAGTTCCGGTTTTATCCATCGCGATGACACGCGCCTGCTGAAGCTGTTGCAGAGCATCGCCTTTGCGGAACAGAACCCCCAACTCCGCTGCGCGCCCGGTGCCCACCATGATCGACGTGGGCGTGGCCAGTCCCATCGCGCAGGGGCAAGCGATGATCAGCACCGAAACACCTGCGACCAGTGCCAGCGGTAGGGCAGGGCTTGGGCCGAAGATCAGCCAGATTGCGACAGTGATCACAGCAACGAGGATCACCGCAGGGACAAAGCGATAGGTGATCCGATCCGCCAGACCCTGAATAGGCAGCTTGGCCCCCTGTGCCTGCTGCACCATGCGGATAACCTGCGCCAGCACCGTGTCGCCACCCACGCGCGTGGCACGTACCCGCAAGGCACCAGTGCCGTTCACAGTGCCCCCAACAACAGGCGCACCCGGAGATTTTCCGACAGGCACCGGTTCACCCGTAATCATGCTCTCATCGACGTAAGAGGTTCCTTCGATCACGTCGGCATCCACCGGCACACGTTCGCCGGGACGGATGTGCAAGATATCTTCGACAGTGATTTCGGCAATCGGGCGGTCCTGTATCTGACCGTCCACTTCGACCCGTGCGGATTTGGGCTGCAAACCTACCAGCTTCCGGATCGCCGCCCCGGTTTTGCCTTTGGCGCGTGCCTCCATCAACCGGCCCAACAAGATCAGGACCACGATCACGGCAGCGGCCTCGAAATAAACATTGGCTGTACCCTGCGGCAACAAGCCGGGAGCGAATGTGGCCACTACGGAATAGAGGTAGGCCGCCCCGGTCCCAAGCGCGACCAGCGCGTTCATATCTGGCGTGCCTTGCAGCAGGGATGGGATACCCTTGCGGTAAAATACTCGGCCAGGCCCGATCAGCAGGGCTGAGGTCAGGACAAATTGTATAAGCTGGCTGGATTGCGCGCCGATGGTTGTGTGCACCCAGTGATGGAAGGCGGGGATCATATGCCCGCCCATCTCAAGAATGAAGACCGGCAGGGCGAGAACGGCCGCCAGTATCGTGGTACGGGTCAGTCTTTGAATTTCGTCCTCTTCACGGTTTTCAGGTTCTGAAACGTCTTGAATCCGCGCGGGATAACCAACTTCGGTTATCACCTGAGCCAGTGACTCTGGCGTTGTTGCACCCGTTGCATAGGTCACCGTGGCAGTCCGGGTTGCCAGATTGACCCGTGCGTCGATGACACCGGAACTGAAGGTCAGCGCACGTTCGATCTTGGCCACGCAGGACGCACAGGTCATACCGTCGATGCTCAGATCGGCCTGACTGGTCTCAGCCGGATAACCTGCGGCATCCAGCGCCTCGGCCACAGCTGACACTGGTCCGTCAAATACCACTTGCGCGGTTTTGGTTGCAAAATTGACTGAGGCATCTTCAACCCCCGGAACGTCCCGAAGGGCCGCTTCGACACGACCGACACAGGACGCGCAGCCCATGCCGGTAACTTTAAGTTCTGTCAGTGACTCTTGCGCCATGCGACTCATCCCGCAGGTTTCTTTGCCCTCCAAATGGGGGTTCCAGTGACGGGAAGGTCAAGGGTCTATGGCAATTTTCTATTTGTCGGACCCGCGCATGTTTCGCTCCATCATTCGCTGATAGAGGCGCGGCGACAAGCGATTCAGCCACCATGACATACGCGCCACACGGCCAACCGGTATCATGGGCTGCGATTTGTCCAACCCGCGCAGGATCGTTTCAGCGGCTGCATCAGGGCTCATCTCATCCAATCCGTCCTTTGCCGATCCGGGTCGCGCAGTGCCATCCGCCTGTTCTTGCGCGTTGCCGGGGTTGGTGGCCACAAAAGACGGCGCTGCAATCTGAACCTGAACGCCATGAGGTGCCTCTTCGGAGCGGAGCGACTTGAAAAACCCTTCGAGCGCGTGTTTCGAGGCAGCATATGCCGTCCGGTGATAAAGCGGTGCGAACCCGGCCACGGACGAGATCGCCAAGTGTATCCCTTTTGATGCGCGGACCGGTTGCAATAACGCGCGGGCCATTTCAACGGCTGCAAAATAGTTGATGTCGAACACCATTCGGTGACTGGCGGCGTCAGACTGATCAAACCCTCGAATTTGCGTAACCCCGGCGTTGTAGATGACCAGATCTATGCTGTCGCTGGATCTGACGGCCTTTTGCATTGCATTGGCAAACTGTTCGGGATCCGTCAGATCGCAGGCGATTGGCAGCTGGGTCGGCCCGGTGTCCAGGCCTGAAACATCAAGGTCCAGCAACACCACGCGCCAACCGCGAGCTTGCAGAGCGCGGCTCAGGGCTTGCCCCAAACCACCCGCCCCGCCTGATATGACAGCGGTTTTCATAGTCCGGCCTGCTTTTGCCAAAGCGCGAACACCTCGGCGCTGGTTTTTTCGGGTGTGTAGCCGAATTCTGATTTGAGGGCTGAGTTGTCCAGAACCGGCCGATATTGCAGGAACCGCACTTGTTCCGGCCCATAGCGTGACAGGCCCAGCGGACGCGCGGCGGCCAAAGCCGCTTTTAGTGCCCAGGCGGGCAGACGCAGAACCGGCTTCCCCATGGCGCGGGCCAGATCGGTGACACCCATCGCGCCGTCTCCGGCGACGTTGAAGATACCCGGTGGCCCGTCCGTGGCAGCGCGCCGCAGTATACGTGCCAAGTCGTGCGTCCAGACAAACACAAAAGGACTTTCGCTGCCGGTCACCGCCAGCAGTCGAGGTTTGTGAAACAGGGCGGTGATCTGGTTTTCGGTTCCAGCCCCCAGAACCGTTCCTACGCGCAGAACGACCTGTTCAAGATCAGGGGCAGCTCTACGGGCTTCGTCCAGCGTTTCCTCGACCTGTCGTTTGTGATCTGAATAGGGGAATTCGGGATTGCCCCGCAGCGGGTCACTCTCGCGCAGCGGAACACGGTTGTCCGCGTGATACCCATAAGCAGCGCCGGACGATGTGACCACCAACCGGCGCACCCCGTTGGCGATGGCTGCGTTCACCACCTTGCGGGTCCCTTCGACGTCAACAGCGTATGCTGCCGCGCGTCCCATCTTGGGCGGGGGCGTCACGATAGAAGCCAGATGCACGATGACATCCGGCTTCACCTTGGTAATCACGCGAGCAGGCGCGTCACTTGTAACGTCCATGGGTAGAAAGGCGATGTGTTCCGGCAGTGTCTCCGGGCGTTTGAGGTCTGTGGCAAAGACCTCATGTCCCTCAAGTTCGGGCAGCAGTGCTTGCCCGACCATACCGGCGGCGCCTGTGATCAGAATACGGGTCATCGCGCGGCCTCGGTTTGGGCCATGACCGACGCCAGGGCAATGCCCGAGATCGCGTGCCAGATGCCCCAGAACGCGGCAACAACGGCCATGCCGCCCAGCCCATGGAAGAAGGCGAAAATCAAGACCAACCCAAGCCCTGAGTTCTGAATGCCAGTCTCGATGGTGATCGCGCGACGGTCGAAGGGGGACAGCCGGGTCAGAGTGGCCACGACCCAACCGCCCCCCAGCGCCAAGGCGTTGTGAAGGACCACAAGCCCGGCAACAGCCCCGGCAAAACTGAGGAAGAACCCCCAGTTGGCGGCCAGGGCAAGCAGGATGAAGGCGGCAAAGATACCCATCGACAGGTATTGCAGCGGCCCGCGCAGGCGGGCGGTCAGGGCGGGTAGACGCTGATTCAGTGTGATGCCCAGAACCAGCGGCAGGATCAGCATCAGGCCAACGAGAATGGCGATTTGCACAGGATCGATCTGTATCTGCTGCAGGATCGCGCGGGTCGGCGGATACAGCCCACCCCAAAGCGCGATATTGAAGGGCGTCATGAAAATCGCTCCGATGGTGGCGAATGCGGTCATCGATACGGACAGCGCCGTATTGCCGCCGGCCCGATGCGTGATGAAATTCGAGATATTTCCGCCCGGACAAGCCGCCACGAGGATCAGCCCCAGCGCAATAGACGCACGCGGTTCCGTGACCCATACCAGCGCAAAGGTCAGCGCAGGCAGAACGATGAATTGAGACAGCAGCCCGACAATCACCGGTTTCGGCGCGCGTCTCAGACGATCAAAATCCCGTGGCGTCAAATCGATCGCGATTGAAAACATCACAATCGCCAGGATCGCGTTTAACAGGGTCAGCGACGCTGGGCTAAAATTCAGCGTGATCTCGTCGATACCACTCATGCGGCGGCTTTCCGCAGCCGTTCAATCCAGCCAGTGACAGCCTTTCTGTAGGTGGCCTTGTCGACGTAATAGGCCATGCGGGGCAGGTCGATATAGTTCATGCCTCCGGTGGCGCGCTTGTAGTCTTTTTGTTTTTCGGCTTTCAGATCGGCCGCCGCCGGGCAACCGTTTTGAAGACCCTTGATATAGCGCGCCACCATCTCGGCCTGTTCGTGCCTCCCTTGCCAGCCCAGACCCGTGGCCTCGACCATGCCCAACACAAACAGATCGTCTCGTTCGGGGTGTATGGTGTTCAGGTAAAGATGCGGGGCATCGCCCTGCCAGTTCAGGAGATCCTTGCCGATGAACGGATAGTGCAGCTTGTATCCGGTTGCGGCGAGGATCATGTCATAGTCTTCGCTGGTGCCGTCCTTGAAGTGAACGGTGTGACCCTCCAGCCGTTCGATATCGGGGCGAATGCGCAGATCACCATGGCCCGCGTGATACAGCACCAGTGAATTCACCACCGGATGGCTTTCGTAAAGCTGATAGTCCGGTTTGGGAAAGCCGTATTTCTGCGGGTCACCGACAAACCAGCTGAGGATCAGGCTGTCTACTTTGCGTTTTAACCACATGGGCAGGCGGATCTTGCCGCCCATCGTGTCAGCGGGTTTTCCAAAAACGTATTTCGGGACGAAATAGTATCCGCGGCGCATCGACAGGTCGCAGCGTTTTGCGTGATGGATGGCGTCTACCGCGATGTCGCAGCCGGAATTGCCCGCACCCACGACCAACACGCGTTTGCCGTCGAATTGGCTGGGGTACCGATACTGCGAGGCATGGATCAACTCGCCCTCGAACGATCCGGGAAAGCTGGGCATGTTCGGTTCCGACAGGGTGCCGTTTGCTATCATGACCCCTGCGAAGTCAGCCTGGTGGTCGCCGTCTGCATCGCGCCAGTTGATACGCCAGCCTTCTCCCGGATTGCCCAGTGGTGTGATCCGTGTGACTTCCGCGTTGAACCTGTAGTTCTTGCGCAATCCGAAATGATCCGCAAATGCACGAAAATAGTCGCGCATCGCCCTGTGAGAGGGGTACTCGGCCACCGCCTTATCCATCGGGAAATCATCGAACTCGGTCATACGCTTGGACGAGATCAGATGCGCCGTCTCATACATGGTTGATCTGGGGGCATCGATGTCCCACAGACCGCCCACGTCCGAATGCAGCTCGAACCCCTGAAATGCGATGCCCTGTTCCTTCAGCACCTTGGCCGCGGCCAATCCCATCGGTCCCGCCCCGATCAAGGCGAATGCGTCGCGCGTTTCTGTCATGAACCCTCCCAAAGCTCGCGAGGCTTAACTTGAACGATCGACCAAAATAAGGCAAGATGAAATTCATGAGTCTGAAAAACATCGAAAAACCAAGGCAAAGGGCGCCCTCCAAGCGGTCTTTGGTGACGCGCGCGCGGATCATGGATGCTGCGGAATTGGTCTTTGCTGAACGGGGATTCGAAGGTGCCTCGATCCGCGATATCGCCGCTTTGGCCGGGGTGCAGATCGGCCTTGTGCACCATCACGGCGGTGGAAAAGAGGAACTTTTCTATCGAACCGTCGCCCGCCGCGCGGATGAATTGGCGCAGCTACGAGTCGATGCGCTGAACAAAGCCAGGGCCGACGGACCGCTGACATTGCGCAGCATTCTGGACAGCTTCATCCGCCCTTATGTAGAACTGGCTGAATCTGGTGGACCGGGATGGATGGCCTATGGTCGACTAGTCGCCCATGTGTCCGTCGATCCACGGTGGAGCGACATTGCAGCAGAGTGTTTCGATCCGACGGCCCAGCGTTTCATTGCCGAGATTGCGACTCTTTATCCCGATGTCGATCCTGCCGTGTTGGCTAGCGGTCAGGTGTATTCTGTCTCGGCCATGCTGGCGCATCTCAACAGCGGCTGGCGGGTCGAGGCGCTGTCGCAGGGTGGCGATCAGCCTGACCTAGAGCCATTGGTCGCGTTCTGCGCCGCCGGAATCGCGGCGATGGTCCAAACCAGTCGGGGCTGACTGCGCTTCACTCCTGCTGCAAGTGATCAAACAGCATCGTACTGAACACGGAAGGAGACGTGCGCACAGCGCTGGGTGAGGCAAAAAATCCAAGCATCACGATCAGCAGTATCAAGGCTGCCGCCGCAATACAGGCTGCTGAGAGTTGAACGACTGAACGTACCATCGCGTAAATTCCTTTCCTTTTTGCCGAAATTCCGGCATCGCCAGCCGCGTCAGCCGAACTTGGCCAGCTCTTGCTTCAGCCGCTCATTCTCTGCCTGCAACTGAGCCAGCTGCTGTCCAAGCGTGTTCAGATGGGGGCGCAGCTCGGCTTCGGTGAAGCGCGGGGTGATGTGGCGCGGGCAGTTCCAATCCAGCGCCTCGACCCGGATTATGACAGCCCGTTCCGCCGGGGCCTCGGCCTCATCGGGATACAAACTGGCGGCGGCGGCTTCGCCTTCGGTAAACTCGACACGTCCCAGGATTTTCAGGCGGCGCTGGTTGGCGTAATCCATTAGGATCATCGCGATCC
Source organism: Ruegeria sp. CDSA021 (assembly GCF_059612325.1). Lineage (NCBI taxonomy): Bacteria > Pseudomonadati > Pseudomonadota > Alphaproteobacteria > Rhodobacterales > Roseobacteraceae > Ruegeria > Ruegeria sp. CDSA021. The sequence continues at coordinate 80,123 of NZ_JBXWQJ010000007.1, read as the reverse complement.
GATCATTGCCATCCAGATTCCCGCGCGAGATATACTGCTTGTTGCCTGAAAAATCCGCATAGCCGATGGTCTGCGGCCCCAGCACTTTCAAAAATCCTACGGGCCCACCGCGATACTGCACATAGGGCCAGCCGGTTTCGGATACTGTGGATTGGTAAAACCCGTCCCGTGCCTGAATGAACTCTTTCTCAGGTTCACCGATCAGATGGCCCTGCTGTGGCCCATCTTCGATGAACTTGGCATAGGTTTTTGCCGAGCCCATCCGCTCTTGATGGGCGCGGACGGCTGGGGTGAAGGCGCGTTCGGAAAATGCACGGGGCATGGTATGTCCTTTCAAAGACCCAAATCTGACAATCCGGGATGATCCTCGGGGCGTTCGCCCTGCGGCCAGTGAAACAGGCGGTCATCCTCGGTGATCGGCAGATCATTTAGTGAAGCGTGGCGGTGTGACATGCGCCCGTCTTCCGCAAATTCCCAGTTCTCGTTGCCATAGGAGCGGAACCATTGGCCGCTGTCGTCTCGCCATTCATAAGCATAGCGCACGGAAATGCGGTTTTCCGCAAAAGCCCAGAGTTCCTTGATCAGGCGATAGTCCAGTTCCTTCCGCCATTTGCGCGTCAAAAAGGCGTGGATGTCGGTGTGACCGGACAGAAACTCGACCCGGTTTCGCCATTGACTGTCATCGGTGTAGGCCGACGTCACCCGATCAGGGTCACGACTGTTCCAGGCGTTTTCAGCCATACGTACTTTCTGAGTGGCGGTTTCAAACGTGAAAGGGGGCAGAGGCGGACGAGGCATTGGGCAGAGATCTTTCAGGTGAGTGAGGCGGCCAGAAGGGCCATGGTCAGAAGGAACGGAACGTACTGAGGTGGGAAAATACTAGCGCGACGTTTCATCGGTCAGGTCCTTTGGTGTACAGATCGGTTAACTTCTGAGCTCAAAGTGTACCGATCTGTTAACTTTTGCAAGGGCAAGTTTAAAAAAATATCAGTGTGAGATTTTTGAATCTAATTAAGCTTAATAAAATCAAAGGCTTGATCTGTTGTTATTGTACTTCGTGTTTCGGGCTAATATGTACTGAACGGTACACTAAGGAGCCGAATCATGCGCCCAAACAAACGGGACGAACTGGTGAGCAAGGCCCTAAAGGTCTTTTACCGCGATGGGTTTCACGCGACTGGCATGGATAAGCTGGTGGTGGAAACGGGTGTGTCCAAAACGTCGATGTACAAGCATTTCCGCACCAAGGAGGAATTGATCCTCGCAGCACTGCGTCTGCGGGACGAAAACTTCCGTGAATGGTTCTTCAAACGTATCAATGAGATGGCGGAGACACCGGCCGAGCAAATCCTGGTCAGTTTTGATGCACTGAAAGAATGGTTCGAAGAAGATGAATTCCGGGGCTGCATGTTCATCAAAGCAGGCGCTGAATTCCAAGACCGGGATCACCCTATCCATGTGCAGGCAGCCGAGCATAAGCAACTGCTTCTGGACCATTTCACGGCAGTCGCAGAGCAGGCAGGTGCGCGTGATCCTCAGAAATTGGCCTGTCAGATCGTGCTTTTGCAGGAGGGGGCAATTGTCTCTGCCGTTCTGCTTCAAAACTGCGATCCGGCGCAAGACGCCAAGGATGCGGCGAAAAATCTGCTGGCCACGGCGTTGGGCTAAACCTGCTTAAGCAAACAGGTTCTTATTATATCCGCAGGTAAGGAACGTTGCGTTGTTTCATTGCAGGACGCGGCGTCACATGCATTGGCGTGAATCGGACGGAGCGCTAGGCTTTGCGTAAAGACTGACTGGAGAGCGTTCGATGCCACTTTTCACTTCCACCGCCGCGTGGGTCACCGACGAACACCGCATGTTTGCCGACATGGCGGGCCGGTTCATGGATGACGAACTGTCGCCCAATATCGAAACCTGGGTCGAAAACGGCGTCGTGGATCGCGACTTCTGGCGCAAAGCGGGTGAAACCGGTCTGATGGCAGGGGCAATCCCTGAAGAATACGGAGGTGTCGGTGGCGGTATGGGGTTCGATGCGATCACCGCCTATGAACAGGGCGCGCGCGGTGATGCTGGTTGGGGATATGGCATTCAGTCGATTGTGACGCATTACCTCACCGCCTATGGCAGCGAGGACCAAAAGCAGAAATGGCTGCCCAAACTTGCCTCGGGCGAGATGGTCGCTGCGCTGGCGATGACGGAACCCAGCACCGGATCAGACGTACAGGCTGTGCGGACGACGGCCGAGAAAGACGGCAATTCCTACCGGCTGAACGGTTCGAAAATCTTCATCACAAATGGACAGACCGCGGACCTGATCATCGTGGCGGCCAAGACCGACAAGTCCGAAGGCGCGCGTGGTGTGTCCTTGATCGTGGTTGAAACCGAAGGGGCCGACGGCTTCCGGCGGGGACGAAACCTCAAAAAACTGGGTATGAAGGGCAACGACACGGCCGAGCTGTTCTTTGAAGACGTCAAAGTGCCGATGACGAACCTGTTGGGGGCCGAAGAAGGGCAGGGCTTCTACCAGCTTATGAAGCAACTGCCGTGGGAACGGCTGAACATCGCGATCATGGCGCTGGGCGCGATTGATTTCGCCATCGCTGAAACAGTCAAATACGTGCAGGAACGCAAAGCTTTCGGACAGCGGGTGATGGACTTCCAGAACACCCGGTTCAAACTGGCGGAATGCAAGACCAAGGCCGAGGTTCTGCGCAGCTTCATCAACGATTGTATCGGCAGGCTGGAAGCAGGAGAGCTGGACGCGGCCACCGCCTCGATGGCGAAATACTGGGGATCAGAGGTGCAGAACGAGATCATGCATGAATGCCTGCAACTGTTCGGCGGTTATGGCTTCATGATGGAGTATCCGATTGCACGTCTTTATGCGGATGCGCGGGTGCAGATGATCTATGGCGGCACCAATGAGGTCATGAAAGAACTGATCGCACGCTCGCTCGACGTCTGAAGCTATCCGGGACCTCCCGCCTGTCGTCATCATTCCTGACGGAATGCCTTCTCCGGTTGGGCCCGGCAAGCCCGGGCAATGCCCGCGCCTGCGAGGTCTTTTTCGTCGCAGATGCGCCTTGATGTGCCCGCTTGCAAAGGGCGGGAAACGGCATGATGATCCGGGCAAAAGATTCAGAGGCCCGATGTGAACGATCCCGAAAATGCTCTGTGGCGCAGCACTTGCACCGAGACGGTCTCAGCACCGCCATTGACCGCTGATACTGCTGTTGATCTGGTGGTCATTGGCGGAGGATACACCGGCTGCTCCGCCGCTTTGACAGCCGCCCAGGCTGGTGCGTCGGTCTGTCTGCTGGAAGCGCAAGGGATCGGTTACGGCGGATCAGGCCGTAATGTCGGTTTGGCCAATGCGGGTCTTTGGTTGCCACCGGACGAAATCCGCGCGCATGTCGGACAGGCGGCTGGGGATCGACTGATCGACCTGCTGGCGCAGGCCCCGTCAGATGTGTTCGCATTGATTGAAAATCACGGCATCGATTGTGAACCTGTGCGCAACGGAACCCTGCATTGCGCGCATTCAGAAGCCGGATTGAAGAACCTGCAAACGCGCTATGCACAGCAGAGCACATCAGGCGCGCCGGTGGAACTGTTGTCGGCGGATCAGGCCCGCGAAAGAACCGGCAGCGATGCGTTCCATGGGGCGTTGTTCGACACCCGCGCAGGAACCATTCAGCCTTTGGCTTATGTGGTGGGATTGGCTCGAGCGGCTATGCAGGCCGGGGCGCAAATACACGAGCAAAGCCCGGTACAGTCCATGCGCAACGAAAACGACCAATGGGTGCTGACCACACCGGGAGGGGTGGTTCGAGCCAAGTCTGTCATTCAGGCGACCAACGCCTATCACCTGGGCTTGCCAGACACCGCGCCCGCCTACGTACCGGTCTATTACTTCCAGTACGCAACCACTCCGTTGTCGCACAATCTGCGGGCCAGCATTCTGCCGAAAGAAGAGGGGTGCTGGGATACCGGTTTGATCATGACGTCGTTCCGGTTGGATAAGGCGGGGCGGATGATTATTGGTGGTATGGGCGATCTGGGAAATGCGGGCCAAGGTGCCCATTCCGGCTGGGTTCGACGCAAGCTGGCCGAGCTCTATCCTCAACTGGCCGACCAGCCGTTTGAACAGGGGTGGCACGGGCGCATCGCGATGACTTCGGACCATATTCCGAAGATCACGCAGATCGGTCCCAACGCTTTGGCTGCGCACGGGTATTCAGGACGCGGCATCGGACCGGGCACGGTGTTCGGTCGCATGATGGCCGAAAGCCTTCTGGCGGATGACCTCTCTCTCTTGCCGGTTCCTGCCGTGTCCGAGCATCACGAAAGCTGGACACGCGTGCGCCGCGCCTTTTTCGAAACCGGCGCGGCACTGACACATCTGGTAAAGGCGCGGTTCTGAGGTCAGACAGACCGGGTGATACCTCCATCCACCCGGATGTTCTGCCCGGTGATGTAGCCGCCCCCTTCAGAGGCCAGCAGGGCCACGACCGAGGCGATCTCGTCATAGCTGCGCCCATAGCGCCCCATCGGGATGCGACTGCGGAACTCCTCTTTCTCGGGCAGGCTGTCGATGAAGCCAGGCAGGACGTTGTTCATGCGGACATTCTCGGCGGCATATTTGTCCGAGAACAGCTTGGTGAAGGCGGCCAGACCGGCCCGGAACACGCCCGAAGTTGGAAATACAGGATCAGGTTCGAACGCCGCAAAGGTTGATATATTGATGATCGACCCGCCACCCTGCGCCTGCATGATCGGGGTCACCAGCCGCGTCGGGCGGACCACGTTCAGGAAATAGACATCCATGCCGGTGTGCCAATCCTCATCGGTTAACTCAAGGATCGAGGCGCGGGGGCCGTGACCGGCGGAATTGACCAGTACGTCAATGCGTCCCCAATGGGCCATTGCTGCATCGACAAGCTTCTGCAAGTCCTCGGTGGACTGGTTCGAGCCGGTAACACCGACGCCACCCAGCTCGTGTGCCAAAGCTTCGCCTTTGCCCGAGGCGGACAGAATGCCAACCTTGTATCCGTCCGCCGCCAGCCTCCGAGCGGAATCTGCGCCCATGCCGCTGCCGCCTGCCGTAATAAGTGCTACTTTTTCCATCTGATCTCTCCGTTTTCATTTGTTCCCAAGATGGCGATCTGAACTCGGTTTGACCAATCAGTTCTGCTGGTTCTATGCTGTAGAAAATTTACAGGATAAAACTATGGCCGCCCTTCCACCTCTGAACGCCTTGCGGGCTTTCGAAGCGTCTGCGCGTCATTTGAACTTTCGGCTGGCCGCCGAAGAACTTGGCGTGACACAAGGCGCTGTCGCGCAGCAGGTGAGGGGGCTTGAGGCTAGGTTGGACGAAGCTCTATTCGACCGTCTACCGCGTGGTTTGCGGCTGACAGAAGCCGGGCGCAGGTTTCATGCGCCTTTGCGCAGGGCCTTTCGGTTGATCGAAAAAGCTGTAGAAGAGTTATCTCCGGATCGTCGGATCATTTTATCGGTCACGCCCAGTTTTGCCTCAAAATGGCTGGTACCGAGACTGTCGAATTTCATCGACTTACATCCGGATATCTCGGTTCAGGTGGACGCACGCGAACGCCTGGCCGATTTCAAATCGGATGGCGTGGATTTGGCAGTCAGGCAAGGCAGGGCGCCCTTTGGTTCTGAATTGGATGCGGTACCATTGTTCTCAGCCGAGTTCATTCCCGTGTGTTGCCCTGTCATCGCTGAACAAGTCAGCAATCCCTCTGACCTGCTAGGGCAAGTCCTATTGAATGACACCCACGGGCTGTGGCCCATGTTTCTGGAAAGGGTGGGCGTAAACGGAAAGCCTCGGATGATGAACTTCAGCCAGACCAGCCTGGCGATTGATGCCGCCCTTTCGGGTCAGGGGATTGCCTTGGCCGATGCGCCGCTGGTGGCGGGCGGGATTGCCACGGGCCACCTTGTTCAACCACTTGACGACGTCCTGATTGAAGACCTGGGGTTTTACGTGGTTGCGCCTCGCAAGCCGCGTCAGCCGCAACTGGTTGAAGTCATGCGCAACTGGCTGCTGTCTCAGGTCTGAAGGGTGGCCGCGATGGCCTCGATCCGGGCACGCAACCAGCGATGGGCAGGATCATTTGCAGATCGCTGATGCCAGACCATGTAGATGGAAACGGGCGCGCATTCGAAAGGCAGCGGTGCGCAATCCAACGCGGCCAGCGGACCTTGCTTCATCAGCGCCGTGTCGGTTGAGATCAGGTCACTGCCCTGCACGAAAGCCGGGATTGCGTTGAAATGCGGCAGGGTCACAACCGCTGGCCTGATCTGGCTTTGATCAACGCCACGCATGACAGCGCGGGCGTTGCGGCCATCGGCAAAGCGCACCTCGACATGCTCGCTGTTGCAATAGGCCTGCCAGCTGTCCGGCGGTTTACGTTGCGCGGCGTCGTAGAAAACCATCAAGGGGCTGATCATCAGGCGTTTCTGAAAGATATCCGGCCCGTCCGGAGGTAACGGGGTCAGCATCAGCTGACACCGGTCGCTGCGCAGCAGATCGGGGTCGGGCACGCCTGACGGGATGAATTCCAATTGCAGACGCGCGCCTTCGGCGCGAAATTCGCGCAGCAAACGTGGAAAGATCAACTCGCGCGGCATGTCATTGGTGGCGATGCGTATGTCGATCTGTTCGGATAAGGGGTTGAACGGTCGACCCTGGGTCAGTGCGCGCATCCCGTCCAATACGCTTTGCACCGGGTCTTTCAGGGACAAGGCGCGTTCGGTCGGGATCAGGCCCTGACCGGAACGGACAAACAGCGGGTCGCCCAGCACCTGCCGTAGCTTGGCCAACGTATGACTGATCGCCGATTGCGTGACACCCAGTCGGTCCGCGGCTTTCGAAACCGAGCTTTCCTCGAGTATGGTCAGAAATGTGCGCAGGACCTTGCCGTCGAGATCAGTGAAATCAATTTTTTTCATATCGTTTATGATTAAGCATGAATGGTTTTGCTGTCCATGGCGGGTTAGAGGTTGAGCAGCAGCAGGAGGCATAGGATGGGAATCCGCTTTTTCTCGGATAAAAACAGGCCCGTTCACATGGGCCGTTACCCGCTGGAGCGGCTGGCCAGGATGGGCGACATCCCGGACCTGTTGCTCGTGCCTTCGATGGCTGACCTGAGTTTTCGCCGACCAGAGCAACCCGACAGCATCGTTAACGCGATGGGAGAGTTTCAGGCGATGATGGACGCGATCCGCGATGGGTTGGTGAACCCGGTTGCGTCAGATATCCCATCAGACCCGCTTGAACGGGCCAACCATCTGAAAGCATTTGGGTATTTCAACGACGCGTCAATGATGGGTTGCGGACCGTTGCAGTCAGACGCATTGCTGGCGGAACCGCGCCGCAACCCGGATATCGACCGGCTCGCCCATGCGTTGCGCACCCGGCAGACCAAGACGCTGGCTTCGGGCATCGATGTCATCATGGCCGATCTGAAAGACAGTATGGAGGCTGCGCCCAAGCCGATCAACAGCCACCGTCACAGCATCGTGTTCCTCTACGAACACAACCGTGACCCAGACCCGTCTGAACCCGGAGCGGACTGGGTTGCAAACGCGCAGGATCATCGCGCCTGTCTGCTGGCGACGGAGAACGCGGTGGTCATCGCCAACTATATCCGCCTGCTGGGCTATGACGCGCGGGCGCACAGCATGATGTCCTCTGAGGTTGATCTGGGTAAGCTGGCAGTTGCCGCTGGTTTGGCCTCGGTCGAAAACGGCAAGATCGTCGTGCCTTGGCTGGGCACGCGATTTGGTTTGGCCGCTGTGACGACCGAGATGCCGATAGCCCATGATCGACCGCTTGAACCTATGGCGCAACAGCCGTGGTTTCGGACGCAAGGACCTGCCTGGTGGTTGGGAAAGGGTTTTGCCAAGAATGCGCTGAACCGTGATCCGTATTCAAAACGGCGCTACGTTGATGGCGCACACCCCTTCGAGAAACTCAAGCGGGTCGAGACCCCAACCACTTATATAGACGAAGAAAATGTCGCCCGTGTGCCCAAACGCGCCGACATGTTTGCCCGTGCGCAATTCGGGGATATGGGCAAATCGCTGCAGGATGCGGCAAAGGGCGGCTATTACGTCCGCAAGGCCGCGCCCAGCTTTGCTCAACGCCGTGCCTTAGGTGCGTTCGTGCTGTTGCAGGATGGCGAAAGCACGGATGTGCCCAAGCCAACTGATGCCCAGCGGAATGCAGCGAATATCAAGGCGGCGACCTATTTTCTGGGGGTCGATGCGGTGGGCCTTAGCCGTTGCCCGGACTGGGCCTGGTATTCCCACGATGCGACCGGCGAAGAAATCGTGCCGCCCCATAATCAGGCCATCAGTATGATCATCGATCAGGGCTATGAGACGATGGAGGGGGCCAGCGGTGACGACTGGATCAGCGTCGCCCAATCCATGCGCGCCTATCTGCGGTTTTCGCTTCTGGGCGGAGTGATTGCACAACAGATCCGCAACCTCGGCTACAAGGCCAAGGCGCATACGGTGATGGATGGTGAGGTTCTGCAACCTCCGCTGCTGTTGCTGTCTGGTCTGGGTGAGGTGAGCCGGATCGGAGAAGTCATACTGAATCCCTACCTCGGCCCACGCCTGAAATCCGGTGCGGTGACCACAGATATGCCGATGGACCACGACAAACCCATTGATTTCGGCCTGCAAACCTTCTGCGAAAGCTGCAACAAATGCGCACGCGAGTGCCCATCTGGCGCAATAACTGCCGGGCCGAAGCTGATGTTCAACGGCTATGAAATCTGGAAGTCCGACAGCCAGAAATGCGCCACATACCGGGTCACGACACCGGGTGGCGCGATGTGCGGGCGGTGCATGAAAACCTGCCCGTGGAACCTCGAAGGTATCTTCAAGGAACGCCCTTTTCGATGGGCTGCGATGAACATCCCCTCTGCGGCGCCTGCATTGGCCAAACTGGACGATGCGGTCGGCAATGGCGGCTTGAACGACATCAAGAAATGGTGGTGGGATATCGAGCTTCAACCCGACGGAGCGTATCGTCCCACAACCCATCCGCTGAACCTGCGCGATCTGCAAAAGGATCTGGACCTGAAGTACGAGGATCAGACCCTGGCCGTTTATCCGGCCTATCTGGCCCCGCACCCTTGGCCCTATCCGTTTGCCATGGATCGTGAGGCCGGAATTGCGGCCTACGAGGCCATGGTGACAGCCGATGAATACAAGGTCCGCAGGGCCAGCGGGGATATGTCGGTTATCCACCGCTATCAGGTTGCAGGTGATGCACCGGTGATGCGGGTTGCCGTGACCAAGGTCGATAGGATGACCTCAGACGTTACGAAGTATGAATTCTCACCTCTGGACGGTGCGCCCCTGCCGGGATGGACAGCGGGCGCACATCTGGACGTGCTCGTCGCGCCGGAATTCCTGCGGCAATATTCGATGTCCGGCGACCCATCGGATCAGGGAACCTATCAGATCGGCGTGCTGCGCGAGGATGAGGGGCGTGGCGGTTCGGCCCTGCTGCACCGCATCTTTTCCGAGGGGCGCAAGGTCTTCATCTCAAAACCGATCAATCATTTTGAACTGGATGAAACGGCAACCAAAACCTTCCTTATGGGCGGCGGCATCGGCATCACTCCGATGATTGCCTTTGCTCATCGCCTGCACGCTTTGGGTCGGGAGTTCGAGCTGCACTATTCAGCCAGCACGCGGGACGGGGCAGGGTATCTTGAGGATCTGGCCGCGATGCCTTGGGCAGATCGCGTGCATTATCATTTCTCAGATGAAGGTACTCGCGCCGATCTGGATGTAATCTTGTCCGGCTATCAGGACGGCTGGCATGTCTACACCTGCGGGCCGGATCGTTACATGGACGGGGTGATACAAGCGGCAGAGCGGCAGGGTTTCCCCGAAGAGTCCCGGCATCTGGAATACTTCTCGGTTCCCGAACAGCCCGAATATGAGAACCATCCGTTTGAACTCAAGCTGGCCCGTTCTGGGAAAACGCTGACCGTGCCTGCAGACAAGGATGTAGCACAGGTTCTGAACGAGGCAGGCTTTCACGTGGATGTGAAATGCGCCGACGGCATCTGCGGCGTGTGTAAGTGCGGCGTGATTACGGGTGAGATCGAACACCGGGATTTCGTTTTGTCCAAGAAACAGCGTGAAGGGGCAATGATCCTGTGCCAAAGCCGCGCGGCGGAACCGGATGGGGTGATCGAGCTTGATCTCTGACCCCGGCCTAAAAGCGACATCTAGAATTTGAATTTTGGTCGTTCGGCCCATGGACGCCGGACAAGGGGTGAATTAACGTCGCCGCGAACCCAGATAACCCTGACCAACAGGTATGAGGTAGCTTCATGGATTATCACAGCCCCGCCAGCTTTGCCGAAGCTTCGGCTTTGGCCGCAAATGCGACGGGCATCACACGTTTTCTGGCAGGCGGCACCGATGTATTGGTGCAGCTGCGCTCGGAACTGGTGAAGCCTGATACGCTGATCGACATCAAGAAAATCAACGGTGTACACGACATCACCCGCAATGCTGATGGCAGCTGGACGCTGGGCGTCGCCACAACCGGTGCAGAGATGAGCGAGCACCCCGAGTTGGGCCAAGACTGGCCCGGCGTGGTTGAGGCGATGGACCTGATCGGCTCAACCCAGGTGCAGGGACGCGCAACGCTGACCGGAAACTTGTGCAACGGCTCACCGGCGGCTGATTCCGTGCCTGCCATGGTTGCAGCTGGCGTGACTGTCACGGTCACCGGACCGGATGGCACGCGTGAGGTCGCGGTCGAAGATATCCCGTCCGGCCCCGGCAAGACTTCATTGACGAAGGGTGAGGTGGTCTCGGCCGTCAACATCCCCGCCCGTGGCGAGAATGCAGGCGATGCCTATTTGCGCTTCATCCCGCGCACCGAAATGGACATCGCTGTGGTTGGCGTAGGCGTAGACCTGCGACTGGACGGCGATACCATCATCGAGGCCCGCGTTTCGCTGGGCGCGGTCGCTCCGACCGTTCTACTGGTGGAAGACTGCGCCAAGGCCATCCTTGGCAGCACTTTGGACGATGCGGCCCTGGATGCACTGGCCGCCGCCGCGTCTGCTGCCTGCAACCCGATTGACGACAAGCGCGGCACCATCGCGTTCCGCACCGAGGTCGTTGGCGTTCTGGCCAAACGCGCCGCGAAAATCGCCTATGCCCGCGCGAAGGGAGAAAACGCATGAGCAAGCTCCACGTATCCACCACCGTGAACGGAGACGCGGTCGAATACCTCTGTGACCCGCGCGAAACCCTGCTGGACTGTCTGCGCGACAAACTGAACCTGACCGGCGCGAAAGAAGGCTGTGGTACCGGCGATTGCGGTGCCTGTTCTGTTACCGTTGATGGCCGTCTGGTCTGTTCCTGCCTGATGCTGGGGGTCGAGGCCGAGGGCAAGCAGATCGAAACCGTTGAAGGCATTGCAGACGGCGACGTTCTGCATCCGCTGCAACAGAAGATGATCGAATACGCGGCTTTGCAGTGTGGTATCTGCACCCCGGGCATTCTGGTGGCGGCCAAGTCGCTGCTGGAGAAAAACCCAAACCCGACCGAAGAGGAAACGCGGTATTGGCTGGCAGGCAACCTTTGCCGCTGCACCGGCTATGACAAGATCATTCGCGCCGTGATGGATACAGCGGCTGAACTGCGGGAGGCGTCGTAATGGCTCTGGACGATCGTAAATCAGACTTCACTTTTGTGGGCACCCGCCCCAACCGTCCTGACGGTCTGGACAAGGTGACAGGTCGCGCCAAGTTCGGTGCGGATATCTCCGCCCCCGGTATGCTGCATGGTGCTGTTCTGCGGTCCCCTCATGCTCATGCGCGGATCGTGAAGATCGACGCGTCAAAGGCCGAGGCGCACAAAGACGTCAAAGCCATTGTAACGCGTGCTGACTTTGCCGATGTACCCTTCAAGCCGGGGCTCGAGGGCGAGTTTTATAACGTTCTCGAAAACGTCATGGCTGGCGAAAAAGCGCTCTATGACGGTCACGCGGTGGCTGCGGTTGCGGCGACATCCGCTCTGGCCGCACGGGATGCGCTTAAGCTGATCGAGGTTGAATACGAGGTGCTGCCTCACGTCACCGATGTGGACAAGGCGATGGCCCCCGATGCACCGGTGATCCGGGAAGGGGCCGCAGATTATTCTGTGCCCGAAGGGATGCATCCAAATGTTGTTCGTTATCACGAAAGTGGCCACGGTGATGTCGAGGCTGGCTTTGCCGACGCTGATCTGGTCATTGAAGACAGCTTTGTGACCGAGGCGACCCACCAGGGTTATATTGAACCGCACGCCTGTCTGGGGATGCTGGGCAATGACGGCAAGGGTGAGCTGTGGTGCACCACCCAAGGTCACTGGATCGCACAAAAGACCTGTGCGGCCCTGCTGGGGATCGAAACCTCGCAACTGCGTGTCACCGCATCCGAGATCGGTGGCGGTTTCGGCGGTAAGACGACGGTGTTTATCGAACCTGTCGCGCTGGCGCTCAGCCGTAAGGCCAACCGTCCGGTCAAGGTCGTCATGACGCGGTCGGAAGTGTTCCGTGCCACTGGACCAACTTCTTCCGCATCAATGGATGTGAAGATCGGCATGAAGAAGGACGGCACGATTTCGGCAGCACAAGGAGTGTTCCGTTTGCAAGGCGGGGCCTTCCCGGGTGCTCCGGGCGATATGACCGCCATGTGTGCCTTTGCCCCTTACAACCTGAACAATGTCAAGCAGATCGGTTACGACGTGATGTCGAACCGTCCGAAACAGGCCGCCTACCGCGCGCCCGGCGCGCCTATGGGTGCCTTCGCCGTAGAGTCGGTCATTGATGAGCTGTGCAACAAGCTGGGCCTCGATCCGGTCGACGTGCGCCTGAAAAACGCCGCGCATGAGGGCACCAAGGCCAGCTATGGCCCGACCTACGAGCGTATCGGTCTGGTTGAAACACTCGAAGCTGCCAAGGCGCATCCGCACTATGCGGCCCCCCTGAAACCGGGGCAGGGGCGCGGGATTTCCTGTGGCTTCTGGTTCAACCATGGTGGTGAGACTTCGGTGTCTTTGGCGTTGTCCGAGGACGGCTCGGCACAGTTGATGGTCGGGACACCTGACATTGGCGGGTCGCGGGCATCCATGGCGCTGATGGCCGCCGAGGTTCTGGGCATCGCCTATGAGAACATCCGTGTGACCGTCGCCGATACAGCGACACTTGGTTACAACGACGTGAGCCACGGTTCGCGTGTGACCTACGCGTCAGGCCTGGCCACGATCAAGGCCGCAAAACACGCGGTCGAGAAACTGTGCGAACGCGCGGCGGCCAAATGGGGTATCCCGGTGGATGCGGTGAAATGGGAGAACGGCTGCGCCGTGCCCTCGGGTCCCAATGCGGGCGATTTCGATCCGATGCCACTGGCTGATATCACCGCTGATATGGGGTCTACCGGTGGTCCGATCTCAGGCCATTTCGAGGCGACCCCTGAAGGTGCTGGCGTGTCCTTTGGCACCCATATCGTCGATGCCGAGGTCGATCCAGAAACCGGTAAGACCAGCGTCACCCGCTATACGGTCATTCAGGATGCCGGTAAGGCGATCCACCCGACCTATGTCGAGGGTCAGTTCCAAGGCGGTGCGGCACAGGGTATAGGCTGGGCGCTGAACGAGGAATATGTCTATGGCGAGGATGGCCGGTTGCAGAACTCGATCTTCCTCGACTATCGCATCCCCGTTGCCAGCGACCTGCCGATGATCGACACTGTGATTGTCGAAGTGCCCAACCCCGGCCACCCGTTTGGTGTGCGCGGTGTTGGCGAGACAGGCATCGTGCCGCCTTTGGCCGCAATCGCCAACGCGGTGTCCAATGCGGCGGGTGTTCGGATGAAGCAACTGCCGATGTCCCCCCCGCGCATTCTGGCTGCGCTCAAGGACAATGGTTGAGGTCCATCTCTGGTCCGGCCTCCGGTCATTGACCGGGGGCCATCATGTGGTCGAGGTCGAGGCCAAAACCACCGGAGAGCTTCTGGTGGCGTTGGTCCAGGCGCATCCGCAATTACAGGCACCAATTGATGCGGGCGTCTCCATCGCAATCAACGGGCGCGTTATTGCCACCGGGCTGACGGAACCAATCCCCGAGGGCAGCGAAGTCTATCTGATGCAACGCCTCAGGGGCGGTTAAGCATCAGGCGACCATGGCTCGCGCCCGACCATCCGGTCGGCTTCGGCTGTGATGTCGTTCATGTGCTGCTCAAGGCTCAGGCGCAGGGCTTCAAGTTCTTGTTCGCTGGCCTTGCGAGGCACCGTATCGGTCCATTCACGGCACAAGAACACCCCTTCATTACGCCAGGGGCGTGGCATCAGTAGGCGATCCCATGTACCGGCCTCGCGCCCATGTTTCGCAGAAAAGGTGATGCCGAATACCCGTTTGCCCGAGGTGCGCGCCCAAACCAGGGGCACAGTCGACAGCACCCGTTCTGGTCCGCGTGGTCCATCGGCAGCAATACCGATGGAAATACCTTGCTTCATCTTTCCAAGCACTTCGCGCGACAGGGCCACGTGCCGCTTGTGGCTGGACATGGCGATTGTGTCCATGCCGAACTGCTCCTGCACCCGACCGACCATGCTGCCGGCGCGGGCAGCGGACGTGATCGAACAGATCCTGCCTTTGTCCAGTGGGAAGAAATACGGGGACTGCGCCAGTCGCTGGTGCCACAGCACAACGATAACCGGCTCACCCTGTTCGGCCAATTGGTCCAACTCTTCATACCCGATACGCTGCCAGCGCGTGTTTCGCTTAACCAATCGAATATAGCTGGCAATCCGACGTGCCACCCAGTTCAGCACAACTTCGCTGTCAGCGATCTTCTTGCGGAGGTTCACGCGGGCTTCCTTTTACTGGCCGGACCTTGTCTTATCGCACTGCACGTTTTGCGCAACTTGTTTGTCGGATCAGATAGTGGTGCGGAATCTAAAAAAGCCTCTTGAGTCCGCCGCGCGGCTGGCATATCTGGGGCTCACAACAGGGGTATAGCTCAGTTGGTAGAGCGACGGTCTCCAAAACCGTAGGTCGCGGGTTCGAACCCTGCTGCCCCTGCCATTTTCCTTTCTTTGTAGTGAGTGGTCGTTGATCTGAGGATTGCGTGTATCGAAACCTCCCAGAATTGATCCTGACATGGGTGTCTGGGTCTCAACCACGACAAACAGTATTAATAAAAGTACACCCGTAAGTCGTCGAGAGTTCGGTCTGCACCGCAGGAAAGCAATGCCTGACGATCAGCGTGAGAAATATACCAATCTTCTTCACGAAGCTGGCAAGGGATGGAAGTGCCGAGACCTCCTCACTTCGGAGATGGTCGGCGAGATCTGGCACTTTGATTCCAAAGCCGAATATTACACTGCCCATTTGTTTCCGGAGGCGGATTGCCGATGATCTCAGAAACGGCCAGACGGGATCTGGAGACGTTTGACCTTGGCAATACGGTTCTGCATCCGATCACGCTCATGAACTCGGAAGAAACCGAGCGCACCACATCTGAGCCCTAT
Source organism: Ruegeria sp. CDSA021 (assembly GCF_059612325.1). Taxonomy (NCBI): domain Bacteria; kingdom Pseudomonadati; phylum Pseudomonadota; class Alphaproteobacteria; order Rhodobacterales; family Roseobacteraceae; genus Ruegeria; species Ruegeria sp. CDSA021. The sequence goes on along the minus strand of NZ_JBXWQJ010000007.1, from coordinate 64,532 downwards.
TACCTGCTGAATGTCGGCAACACGCGCGCGATGGGGAATTACGAAGCCTTGGGGACGGAAGGCGACAACAGGGCACCACTTGGCAATATCGGCGGCGGAGTACTTCACCGGCCTCGTAGTGGTCAGGAGTCAGAACTTGTTATTGTTTCCGACGCCTTGGGTGGACCTGATATCTGGCTTGCCCCAAAGGGTCCGGAAATACTGTTCCTGTCCGATGCGTTGGCACAAGGCCTCAAGTCTGCGGGGTCGATGATGGCTGGCGTTTGGTGCGCTGTGCGGTGGGTTACCTCTGATCCCCTTCAACTGGAATTCCGCGCATTGCGGTTCCTTCTTCCACACGAATGCCCTAGTGTCCGCTGCAAATGAACACACGCACGAGGGCCCATGTCGCGTTTTGATGGATATTTCCTGCGGCAATTGCTGATTCTGTTTGGCTTTTTCACCCTTGTGCTGGTCGGCGTGTTCTGGATCACCCGGTCTGTCAGCTTGTTTGACCGCGTGATCAGTGGCGGTCAATCGGCACTGGTGTTTCTTGAATTCACCGCCCTGACCCTGCCAACCCTGATCCGCACGGTCATGCCCATGGCGGTGTTCGCTGCGGCCGTCTACGCCACCAACCGCCTCAGCCGCGAAAGTGAGCTGACGGTGATGTTGGCCACAGGCTCAAGCCCCCGCAGGCTGGCCCGCGCCGTTGTTCTTTTTGGGGCGATTACCGGGCTGATGATGGCGTCCATCAGTGTTTTCCTGCGCCCTGCATCGGTCGAGCAGCTGGAAATCCGGCAAGCTGAGGTTGCAGGGGATGTGACCGCCCAACTGCTGAACGAAGGCGAGTTTCTGCACCCCGCAGAAGGTGTCACCGTATATATCGGCAGGATCGATCTGGATGGGACGCTGCATGAGGTGTTCGTCTCGGATCGGCGCGACCCTGAAAACGCCGTCAGCTATTCCAGCGCGACCGCATATCTGGTTAACAACGACACCGGCATTCACCTTGTCATGGTCGACGGCGTAGCGCTGCGCTTGACCAAAGAGGGCAGGCGGTTGTCCTCGACCCTGTTTCAGGATGCGTCGTACGACATTTCGGAGTTGACCAGCACAAGCCCTATGGCCCAACGCAGCCTGGAGGCCATCCCAACCATCGAGCTGGTCCAAAACCGGGATGAGATTTTTGCCACCGAAGGGTATAGTGAGGGCAAACTGGTCGAAGAACTGCACCAGCGGTTTTCTTGGGTCGCTATCTGTATCGCAGTTGCTCTGGCCGGGTATTCAACACTGATGCTGGGCAGCTTTTCCCGGTTTGGACTCTGGCCTCAAATCCTGGGGGCCTTCACCATTCTGGTGCTGCTCGAAGGTGTGCGCGGGTTTGTTTCCCCTGTTGTGATTGATGACCCTAAGCTTTGGATCCTGCTCTATTTGCCCGCCATCATGGGTGTGCTGATTTCGGGCGTCTTCCTGCTGATCGCGGGCCGCCCGATCCTGCGCAAACGGGCGCGACCGGACAAGGTGGCGCCCGCACCTGCCTAGATGCGCAGATCGACCAAACAGCTGCGAAGGTCATCGAATTCCGGCTGATCGCTGCGGGCGACCAGAAACATAGGCAAGGGCAGGGCGATGCTGTCTGCAACCCGTTCCAGATCACCTGAGATCAGATGGTCCGAAATGACGTAATCGGGAAAGTAGCCGCATCCGCCCCTATTTAGAACATAGCGCAATGCCATCATGCAGTTGCCCAGAAACAGGGTTTGACCGGACGCTCGCCGCGCAGCGGATCTGACATGGTCCTGATAGATTTCGCCCAACTCCAGATTGACGAAAACCAAGTCATCGTCAGTGATTTCCTCCTGTGGTGTCTGCACCAATGACAAAACTTCGGGGTCCAACTCGCACCATGTGACGCGTCGGTCCGTGGGCTTTTCATGGGTAATCGCTGCATCCAGAACATGGGTCGCCACTGCCTCGACCATGTTCAGATCGTGATCGTAGTTCAGCGTCAGCAGCAGCTTGTCAAAGCGTTGTTCAAAGCGCACGGCGAGATCCACCAACAATGGGTCCCATATGCTGAGTTGACCGCCCAGGCGCAGAGCCGGGCGGTTTTGGGTCTGCTCAGGCAAATCGCGCGAGGCAAATGTCCAGAGGGATAGCATCTGTTCGGCATAGGGTTTGAATTGCCGCCCGAAATCGGTCAGCGTCGTGCCCCCGGCGCCGCGTGTAAACAGGGGCCTGCCGGTTTCCTCTTCGATCAGGCGAATACGTGCGCTGACGGCTGTCTGGGTCACGTTCAGCTTTCGGGCCGCCGCGTGGAAACCACCCGTTTCGGCAACACACAGAAAGGTTTCAAGGGCTTTGGTTTGCATATCGACAGTATTTTTTGATCGATCTGATAAAATCAATTCATTTTTTTGAGCAACAGAGTTGCGGTATCCTACAGATCAGGAAACACGCCAAAGGATCAGTCATGCTAGACAAAAGCCACAAACCCACCTGGACCAGTTTTGAAGAGGCGACCAAGGCCGACTGGGACGCCGTTTTGGAGTATGAGGAAGCGTATAATGCTGCCCTGCCCGACCGTATCCTCGACGCTATTCGGTCATTGGATGAAGAGTGGACACCCTACCCGGTGAACCGCTACCAGCATAGCCTGCAGGCTGCGACCCGTGCTTATGAGGACGGTGCGGACGAAGAACTGGTTGTCGCTGCCCTGATCCATGACACTGGGGATATCCTGTCGCCTTACAACCACGGCGAGCTGTCAGCGGCAATGATGAAGCCCTATGTCAGCGAGAAAACCTATTGGATTCTCAAGCATCACTGCGTGTTTCAGGGGTACTACTACAACCACCACCTTGGCGGTGACCGCAACGCTCGCGACAAGTACCGCGACAGCCCTTATTGGGAGGACTGCCGCTATTTCTGCCACGAATACGATCAGAAAGCGTTCGACCCGGACTATCCGACCAAACCGCTGGAGTTCTTCGAGCCCATGCTGCGCCGTGTATTGAACAAAGGCGAGGGCCACATGGAACTGAACGAAACCTCTGACGCTTAACAGGCAGCCATCAGGCGATAGACGATCTGCGCGGCGGTGAAGTCCCAGGCGGCATTGCCGTCCGGGGCCAGCTCGACCACGTCGAAGCCCACACATTTGCGGCCTTTCAGGGCATGTTCGACCAGACGCAGGGCCTGATAGTAGCCCAGCCCGCCGGGGACGGGTGTACCGGTGGCAGGCATTAGTGACGGGTCCAGGCCGTCGACGTCAAAACTGACATAGACCAGCTCGGGGAAATCTTCGGGCAGGTCGACCGCGTGGGTATTGCCGGTGACGAGCTCCTCGGCATCCACGTGAAAGACATGGTTTTTCAAACGGCTTTTGGCTTCTTCCGTTGAAAAGGCTCTGACGCCGAACTGAGCCAGACGGATGCCTTCCTCGGACAGCAAGTGCATGACCGAGGCGTGAGAGTGTTTCTCGCCCTGATAGGCGTTGCGCAGGTCGGCATGGGCGTCGATCTGGACGATACCGATGGGTTGGTTCAGGGCCCGTGATACGCCCAATACCGCGCCATAGCTGAGCGAGTGCTCTCCGCCCAAGATCACGGGCACTTTGCCTTCACGGGCGGCAGCTTCGGTGCGTTGGGCGAGGCGTTCCATGATGTCAGACAGGGCGGCGTCGCAATCCAGGGCCTCTTCGGTGAAAATGCCTTCCACGCAGGGCTCCGCGTGGCCGGTGATGCGTTCCAGCTCATTGCTGGCCTCAATAATCGCCTCCGGGCCCTTTGCAGTGCCTGATCCGTATGAAACGGTGCGCTCCAGCGGGACGGGGATGACGCGGAACCGGGCATCCTCAGTGCGTTCGGATGCGGTCAGTTCACTGTCGAGGAAAATGCTCATGAGAGTCTGTCCTTAAAGTCGTCATAGCCGAACTGTTTGATGATCTTCAAATCGTCCGTTTCGCTGTTCCAAAGCGCGATTGTTGGCAGGGGAACACCGTTGAACGTGTTGGTTTTGACCATCGAATAATGCGCCTGATCGAGGAACGCAAAACGCTGGCCTATTCCCAGTGGTTTTTCCCATGTGTAATCGCCGATCACGTCACCGGCCAGACAGGACGGGCCGCCAAGACGGTAGGTGTGTCCGGCCACGGCCTCATCCACCAGGGCGGGGCGATAAGGGGCCTCGATCACGTCAGGCATGTGGCATGTGGCCGAAATGTCAGTAATTGCGAGGTTCATGCCATTGGTCGGCAGGTCGAGGATTTCTCCGACCAGAATGCCCGCATCCAGTGCGACGGCCTCACCGGGTTCGAGGTAGACGTCTATGTCATAGGTCTCGCGGATGTTTTTGATGAAAGTCACCAGCCCGTCGCGGTCATAGTCGTCGCGGGTGATGTGATGCCCGCCTCCGAAGTTCAGCCATTTGAGCTGGCCGAGGAATGGTTTGAGTTTCGGCTCTACGGCGTCCCAAGTGCGTTGCAAAGGCTCGAACCCCTGTTCGCAGAGCGTATGCATGTGCAGGCCGTCAACACCGACTAAGGCATCGTCGGTCAGATGGCTTACCGGCGTCCCGAGACGTGAACACGGTGCGCAGGGATCGTATTTTGGAATCTCGCCCTCGGAATGTTCCGGGTTGATGCGCAGTCCGACTTGCACGTCCTCATCCTGAGCCTTCGCAAGAAACCGGTCCTTTTGCACCGGAGAGTTGAAGATGATGTGGTCCGACAGGGACAGGATTTCATCGATATCAGCGTCTTTGTATCCGGCGCAAAAGGTTGCGACCTCGCCACCGTATTCCTCACGGCCCAGGCGTGCTTCGTAGATACCGGACGCGCAGGTGCCGCCTAGGTGCTGGCGCACCAGCGGGGCGAGTGAGAACATCGAGAACGCTTTCAGAGCACTCAGAACATTCGCACCCGAGCGCGTACCAACATCCGCGAGGATGCGCAGATTGCGTTCAACAGCTTTTTCGTCGACCACGAAGCAAGGGGTGGGAACGCGATTGAGGTCGAAGTTGCGGAAAGCTCCGGCGTCACCGGCCTGCGTGGTCATCATGTCGGACATACCGGCGTCTCCGTTTTTGGAGAGGCCGGAGGGCGTTGCCCCCCGGACCCCCGAGGTATTTTAAATCAGATGAAGCTAAATCGGATCAGAATTCGACAGGGCCGTCGAGTTCATGGACCTGCCAAGGAAGGCCGTGATTGTTCAGCATGTCCATGAAGTCGTCCGGGTCGAGCTGTTCCATGTTCCACACGCCGGGCTCGCGCCAGTTGCCCTTCAGCAGCTGTGCTGCACCGATCATGGCGGGGACGCCGGTGGTGTAGCTGACCGCCTGCGATCCGACCTCGGCATAGCATTCCTCGTGGTCGCAGATGTTATAGATGTAATAGGTCTTCTCGCCCGAACCGTCTTTGGCCTGGCCTGTGGCGATGTCACCGATGCAGGCTTTGCCCTTGGTCTCTGCGCCCAGATCGCCGGGATCGGGCAGCAGGGTTTTCAGGAACTGGATCGGGATGATCTCCTTGCCGTCATGCATCACCGGGTCGATGCGGGTCATACCCACATTCTCCAGCACCTTGGCATGGGTGATGTAGGCGTCGCCGAAGGTCATCCAGAAGCGAGCGCGCTCGATCTCGGGGAAATGGGTCGAAAGTGACTCCAGTTCCTCGTGATACATCAGGTACATGTTCTTGGGGCCGATGGCGGGGAAGTCGTATTCGACTTTATGGGTCATGGCGGGCGAGTGTTTCCATTCGCCGTTTTCCCAGTAACGCACTTCGGCCAGCACTTCGCGCAGGTTGATCTCAGGGTTGAAGTTGGTGGCAAACTCCTGATCGTTGGACCCGCCATTGGCGTCCAGAACGTCGATCTGACGGATGGTATCCAGCTTGTGTTTCTTCAACCACTTGGCAAAGACGCTGGTCACACCCGGATCGAAGCCCGAGCCGAGGATGGCGGTCAGGCCCGCCTCTTTGAACCGCTCCTGATAGGCCCATTGCCAGTGATACTCGAACTTGGCCTCATCCTCGGGCTCATAGTTCGCGGTGTCGAGATAGTGTATACCGGCCTCGAGGCAGGCGTCCATCAGCACCAGATCCTGATAGGGCAGGGCGAGGTTTACAAGGATTTCAGCACCGGTTTCCTTGATCAGCTTAACCGTGTCTTCGACCTTGTAGGCGTCCAGCTCTGCGGTCGCGATATCAACGCCTACACGCTCTTTCACCGCTTTGGCGATGGCGTCGCATTTCGACTTGGTACGGCTGGCCAGGGTGATCTCGGTAAAGATGTCCGAATTCATCGCCATCTTGTGCACAGCGGCGTGCGATACGCCACCTGCGCCGACAACCAGTGTTTTGCCCATGGGGTGATCTCCTCTCACAGGGGGTTATTCGTAATAGGTGTAGCCGTTGATCGAGTCGCGATAAGCGCTCATCAGGGTTTTGCGGTCCTTGGCTTTAAGAGTACCGGTCGAGATCGCCTCGTCCACCATTTTGCGGAACGCGGCGACGCAATCATGCGGATCGAACTCGACATAAGACAGGACCTGGCTGATCGTGTCGCCTTCCTGTTCGTGTAGCAGGTCGAACCCGCCGTCGGGGCGCAGGTCGATGGTGACCACGTTGGTATCGCCGAACAGGTTGTGCAGATCGCCCAATGTTTCCTGATAGGCGCCGACAAAGAAGACGCCCATATAGTATTCGTCGTGTTCGGGCAGCGAATGCACCGGCAGACTGGGCGAAACGCCATCAGCCAGAATGAACCGGTCGATCTTGCCGTCGCTGTCACAAGTGATGTCGGACAGGACTGCGCGGCGGTCGGGTGCCTGGTTCAATCCTTGTAGCGGAACGATTGGGTGCAGCTGGTCGATGGCCCAGACATCGGGCAAGGATTGGAACAATGAAAAGTTGCAGTGGTAGATATCGGCCACTTTCTCAAGCTGGTCGTCCACGTCTGTGTCCAGATCATCACTGGCAGCAAGGGCTTTGACCCTAGCCATAAGAGACAGATAGATCCGTTCCGCCCGCGCCATCTGGCGCAGATCGACATAGCCGCGACGGAACAGCGCGCGCAGTTCGTTGCGGTAAAAGTTTGCGTCGTTCCAGCATTCTTGCAAACGTTCGGTGCTGAGATACCCGTTGATCGCGGCAAGGTCCGAGACCAGATGGTGATCGTCCGCTTCGACCTCGGGGCCATTCGGCGCGTCATACAATGTGCTTTCCAGCACGTTGAACACCAGCATCGACGATGTCGCCACCACGGCGCGCCCGCTTTCCGTCACCAGCGTCGGGTGGTCCACCTCGGCCTCGTCCATCGCATAGGCCACGGTTTCGACCACGTTTGCGCAATATTCCTCGACCGTGTAGTTGATCGAGTTCTCAGCGGCCTTCTTTTCACCGGTATAATCCACGCCCATACCGCCGCCGAGATCCAGATGGGTCAGCGGCACACCTTCGCGGGTCAGTTCGGTGTAATACCGGCAGGCCTCACCCACAGCACGGCGCACGTCGTTGACGTCCTGTACCTGAGAGCCCAGATGCGAATGCTGCAGCTTAAGGCAATGCAGCAGACCGGCCACTTTCAACTTGTCCACCGTGGCCACCAATTGATCGGTGTTCATGCCAAAGGCGGATCGGTCCCCCGAGCTTTCTTCCCACTTGCCGCTAATCTGGTTGGTCAACTTCACGCGCACGCCGATCAAGGGCTCGATACCCAGTTCGTTATACACCTCGATCACCGTGTCCGCCTCTTTCGGGCTTTCCAGAACGATGACAGTGTTGAACCCGATCTTGCGACTGAGGATCGCCAGCTGGATGAACTCGGCATCTTTTACACCGTTGCACACGATCAGTGCCTCGGGGGCCAGACGATGGGCTAATGCCAACACCAGTTCGGGTTTTGATCCGGCCTCAAGCCCATAGTTGTATTTTTTCCCGAATTCGACGATTCGGTCGACCACCTGCGCCTGCTGGTTCACCTTGATCGGGAAGACACCGCGATATGGACCCTTGTACCCCACACGCGCGATAGCCTCGCGGAAGCTTTCGTTCAGATGCGCGATCTCGTGTTCCAGATAAGAGGCAACACGCAAAACCATGGGGGCCTTGATGCCCCGGTCATCCAGATCGCTGAGAATACCCGGCAGGCTGATCGCCGCCGCCTCGGGCGCCATAGGGTTGCGCAGACCGATCTCGCCCTGATCCGTCACCTCGATGAGGCCTTTGCCCCATTTTTCAACTCCGTAGATGGAATGCGGTGCGTCGGGCGTCTGTTTCAATCAAGTCGGTCCTTAACTTAGGGTGCCAGTTTTGCGCCCGCCAATACGGCAGCAGTTTGATTCTTCCAAGTGTAAACTATGTGACGACGAAAACCGAGTTTTACGCAGGGCGGCGGACCGGGATCAGATGGTTGTCCCACTGGCACTTTGCACGGGTGCGGATCGCGGGGGAAGCGTCTGTCAACGCGCCAAACAGGCCGGTTCCGGTGGTAAAAACCAACCCGTCTGTCCCGGCGCCCAGGCCGCAGACATCCTCCAATACAAAGACCTTCGTAAAGCTCCCGCTGGCGACGTCGAACTGATGCAGTGCATTGCCGCGCGGGCAGGTGATGGCGATGGCCCCTCCGTCTGCCGAAAAGGCGACACTGCCCGCATAGCCCTGCAACGTGCTTTGATCCTTGTCGGGGGCTGACAGCAGACGCGGGTCTTCGCCCCGACGGTGCAGGCCCAGCAGAGGCGGATGTTCCGACGTGCTTCCCTGCCACTGCATGGCAAAACCCACCAGCCCGTCCTGCCGCACGGCCAGATGCCGGATTGAGTTCTTGTGCAGGTCGTGCGGCAACGAAACCTGATCCTGAACCGTGCCCGAAAGGCTCAGATAGGTCAGATTAGGGTCCATTACCGGCAGGTTCAGCTTGGTGCGTCCGGTTTCGGGATGCGTTTCGATCCCGCCATTGGCAATCACCAGCGTTTGCTCGTCGGGCATCAGGCGCATGTCATGCGGTCCGACGCCGCCCGAAGAAAACTCTCCTATCCTTGCAAAGTTCTGCGCGTCCCAGACGCTGATGACGCCGGTCCCGGCCTCATAGTCATTCTCGGTCGCGAAGAAAGTCGCACCATCCGCCGAGAACGTGCCATGGCCATAGAAATGGCGACCGTCAGGGGCAGTGAGTTGCGCAATCTGCGCGCCGGTGGCGCAGTCAACGACAACGGCAAATGTACCGGGGCGGCGGGCAAAGGCGACGGCCTGCGCTTTGAACGGGTGCGCTGCGGCGGCATGTCCACGAGCGGGCAAGGGCACCGAGAACAGGGTTTCGCCTTGTTCATCCAGCCCCGCCAGCCGGTATGAGCCATCAGAAAACAGCCCCGCCGCCAGAAAGTTTGGTGCACCAACTGAAGCCCATCCGCGGATTGGCGAGAGGGTGGCTGCGGCTAGACCGGCAAGGAAGTGGCGGCGCGACGGCATGGATCAATCCCCGTCCAGCGAATTAAAGCCCGCGCTGATCCCCAGTGTCGGGCCAAGCTCGGTTGAGGCAATGGCGCGGATGTCTTGTATAGATTGCTGCAAGGCTTCAATGCGGAACCGGGCTTGGGGATCTGTAACTCCGGCCAATGCCGGGTCGTCAATGGATTGGGCGTTCTCGATGGCGCGGGCAAAGGCAGCGTCCAGATCAGCGGCATTTTCGGGATGGTCAAAAGACAACCGTGCCGCCAGATCACGCAGGGCGATCAGCGACAGTTCCACATGCCGCAACGATCGCCCGGACCGACGTGCTTCGGCCCGGTTTGGGCGGGGGCGATCGAAGGTGCCCAAAGGGCGTCCCAACCGGGTATCGGCGGTGAACTCAAGACCAGTGGTCAGGGCTTTGAACAGCTCCTGCATCGCCTCATCCTGTGTTCGGTAGCGGCTGTCCTCTCCGGGCCGGGTCAGGCTTGGGGCATAGCTCTGCCAGTCTTCGGCCATCGCTTGCGCGCTGGCATCGATATCCGCCGTAATCGCCTGAACCAGTGCGCAGCGATATTCAGCTTTGCCCTGCTCTGCAATGACGGGGTCGAACAGCATCCGTTCGAGCGCAAAGAACCCACGCCCTGCGATGGACGTTTCGGAGTAAGCCTCAGGGCTTTGCACGGCGTCATCCTCAATCGCGATATGCTGGGAAAGGGCCTTAGAGGTGAACCCTTTCGTGTCGGGCCAAAAAGCCATGGCAAAAGCGCGATCATCGACCTCGGTCGGCCCAAACCGCAGATGGCTGGCGGAAATCCAGCTGTCAAAAGCGTCATCATATGCTGCACGCAACGCAGGCGAGGTCGGGGTGCAATCCACCAGCGCCGCGCTGACCAGCGCTCCGGTCGTTTCCGGCAGCTTTGCGAACCGGGGCAGGATATGCGTCTCAGCCACATCCATCAGGATCGGCGCACGATCTTGTGCCAGTGAAGCGACGGGCATTATCAACGCGGCGATTAGGGGCAGGTAACGCATGGGTCAAAGGCTCTCCAGAAAACGGATCAGGGCGTCGCGGTCCGTCTTTGGCAGCGACACAACGGTGTCCCGCGCAGCCTGTGCCTCACCGCCATGCCACAGGATCGCCTCTAGCAGATTGCGCGCCCGTCCGTCATGCAGGAATTGTGTGTGGCCCGATACACGCTCTGTCAGACCAATACCCCACAAGGGCGGTGTGCGCCATTCACGGCCCGTCGCGCGGGCCTCGGGGCGATTGTCGGCCAAACCGTCGCCCATGTCGTGAAGCAGCAGGTCGGTATAGGGCCAAATCAGCTGGAAACTGTGTTCGGGGCGATCTTCCATGCGGTGGGTGACATGTGACGGCGTATGGCAGGATGCGCAGCCGGTCGTGTGAAACACCTCTTTCCCGCGCAGCACCTCGGGATCGTCCACATTACGGCGACCGGGCACACCCAGATTGCGGCTGTAGAAATCAACCAGATCCATGCCCTGCTGATCGATCTCGAACCCGCGCACGTCATTGTCGCCATGCGGGGCCTCAACGCAGTTCACCTGCAAATCGGTGCAATCGCCGTGCGAAGCCGGATAGAGCGGGTTGGAAATGCCGATATCCCCGGCAAAGGCCGCAGCCGATTGTTCCATAATCGTCGGCATCCCGGCCTTGTACCCAAACCGGCCCATCATCGGCGCGCCGTATTCCACGGACCAGACGATGTTTGGACGGCCCGAAATGCCATCCCCATCCGCATCGTCAGGATCTGCTTTGACCAACAGATCCTCGACCGGGATCGCCTCTAGCAGGCCAAGCCCGATCATCTGAGGCGCGACCCGTGGGCTGAGCATTGCGTCCGGGTGCAGCGGGCCGTAGCCCAGATCGGCCGCCTGATAGGTCGGACTCCGCAACGTTGCGGTTTCGCCATCTGACAACTCTATCTGGATTTCCTCGTGCGAAATATCCAGTCGATATTCTGCCTGATGCCCTGTCAGTGCAAAATCCTGCATCTGTCCGCCATAATTGGGCTCGTGCAGGGTGGCGATGTAATCTGCGATCTCGGCATAGCCATCTTCCGGCGTGCCGGGAATCGAGACCCGAAGGAACATCGAAATCGCGTTGTCATCGTGCCCGTTCGGCGTATGCCCGCGCCCGTCCTTGATATGGCAACGCTGGCACGAGCGTGCGTTATAAAGCGGCCCCAATCCGTCAGAGGCCAGCGTTGATGACGGGGACGAGACCCAGATTTTCTTGAACAGCCCGTTGCCGACCTTGAAATCCAGCTCCTGATCGAAACTCAGATTGCCCGAGGGTTGCGAAAACGCATCGGCGTCATTGCGCACCCGGACTGTCGCGGCCCCGGCAGAGAGGTCTTCGAACGACTGCGGCGCGCTGAAATACTGCGGTGGCGCCGTCACAACGGCAATTCGAGCGCGCTCATCATCGGTGCGGGGGGTGATGTTCAAATGCAGATCCTGTAGCTCGGCTGACAGGGAAGGGGTGGCCGCAAGGGCGGCCACCGACAGGGCAAAAAGGCTACTCGCCTTCGTCCATTTTCGATGCGTTAAGTTGCGCATAATTGGCTTCGCCGATCCTTTCGTACAGGTCGAGCTGCGTTTCGAGGAAGTCGATATGCCCCTCTTCATCGGACATCAATTGCTCGAACAGCGACATTGAGACATAGTCGCCGGCCTCCCGACAATATTCGCGCGCTTCCTTGTACAAGGCCCTTGCATCGATCTCGGCCGCAAGGTCGCATTCCAGCGTTTCCTTGGGCGTCTGCCCGATCCGCAGCGGGTCCAGTTTCTGAAGGTTGGGGTGACCTTCCAAAAAGATGATCCGTTCGATCAGCTTGTCCGCGTGGCCCATCTCTTCGATGCTTTCCTCACGGCTTTTCTTGGCCATGTGGCCAAGGCCCCAGTCTTCCTGCAACCGGTAGTGCAACCAGTACTGACTGACTGCAGTCAGTTCATGCCGCAGAGATTTGTTGAGATATTCGATGACCTTTGGATCGCCCTTCATCTGCTTTCTCCTGTGATGCTCCGGCGCGTAAGGCGCGGAGCTGCATCGGTACTTCCAGATTATCGCTTGCCCGCATTGTGTCTAGGAAAAGAGGCATACACCCGCCACAATCCGCCGACTTTCCAAGAGCATGGTAGATTTTGCCGGGGGTGATGATTGTCCGCGGATCCGCTGTGCGCATCCAGTCGATGGCCGCGCGGATGTCGTGATCTGATATGTTTGTGCAGTGGCAGACAATCATTGTTGTTGGCTCTGTCTCGCGCCCCGATAGGCGATCAGGAGGGTTTGAAGGGACCGGAGAGTCGCTCTCCCCGGCCCGGTCGGAGATTACTGGAAGACGGCGTTGGGGTTATCCAGGCTGTCCGAACCTTCGAACGCGATCCCGTCCAGTTCCAGCGCTGACACGATGCGTTCGATTGTCTTGGTCTGATCCACCAGACCTTTGACACCACCCATGATCAGGGCCTCGCCACCTTCGTTGCCACGCTCCAGCATCTGGTCATAAGCAAAACCTGCCTCGGCGGTCGATTTGATGTTGCCCAGGGCCTGCATGGTGGCGCCCAGCTTCGCTTTCATCTCGGCATCCAGCGCCGGATCGGTCGCGATAACCAGATCGGCTAGCGATGCGCCCGAAACCGGAGTGCCATCGATGCGGGTATAGCTGCCCAGATAGACGTTCTGGATGCCCAGACCGTCATAGTAATGGCTGTTATGGGTGTTGTCCGAGAAGCAGTCATGCTCTTCCTCGGGGTCATTCAGCATCAGGCCCAGACGCATCCGTTCACCGGCCTGCTCACCATAAGACAGTGACCCCATGCCGGTCAGGATCGCACTGACACCTGCTGCTTCGTTCTCCATCAGTGCTGTGCGGGCCGCACCGCCTTCTTTCCACTGCTCCGCCATCCAGGCCAGATCGCTAACCAGCAGTTCGGTGGCGGCACTCAGATATTGACCGCGACGGTCACAATGGCCGCCAGTACAGTCGTCACCCGGCGCATAATCGGTGGCCGGTCGGTTGCCTGCGCCTGCGTCGTGGCCGTTCATGTCCTGACCCCACAGCAGGAACTCAATCGCGTGATAGCCGGTCGCCACGTTGGCTTCGATGCCATCGGCCTCGTGCAGCGTGTCGCTCAGCAGCTCGGGAGTAATTTCGCTGGCGTCGATGGTCTCACCTGACAGCTCGAAGCTGGGGTTGGCGATGACGTTTAAAACGGCGAATTCGTTTTCGTCAGTGGCGCCGCCATAGGCGGCATGCACATAATCAATCAGTCCTTCGTCCAGCGGCCAGGCATTCACTTTTCCTTCCCAGTCATCAACGATGGCATTGCCGAAACGGTAAACCTCGGTCTGCTGATAGGGCACGCGCGCCGCGATCCAGGCTGCTCGGGCTGCGTTCAGCGTGGCGTCTGTCGGATCAGCGATCAGTGTATTGACTGCTGCTTGCAAACGTTGCGCTGCAATCAGGCTGTCTTCAAATTTGGCCTCGGCAATATTGGTATATGTGTCCAGAACGTTGGCCTTCGACGGGACATCTTTGGCAAATGCGGTGGTTGTTGCGCAAAGAGCCAGAGTGCTGGCCGCTGCAAAAAACTTGGTCATGGAAGGTGGTACTTTCCTGTCTGATCGTGCGGGAATGTCCCGCTTTTGTTGTGGCGAAATATCTGAGTGAAAAAGTCGACAATGTCAACCTGAGTTTTATTGTCAGGTTAAGGGTGAAGCAAAGCGCGGCCGACCTCCCCATATCTGGCGGGGTCGAAACAGGTTGTTGAGATTGCGCGGCAGTTGATTCGCGCTAGAATCAACAACGTGATTCTGTTTGTGGTGTTCGGTTAATGAAGTGTGCAGTTTTGGCCATGTCCCTGTTTCCTGCAGTTCTTGCGGCGCAAGCGACGCAGATTGTTACGCCTCATAACCATGGTTCGGGCCAGTTGGATTTCGTGCTGTCTGAAACCGGGTTTTCTCTGACGCTCAAGGTCCCGAGCATGGATATCGTAGGGTTTGAGGCTCCGGCCGCCAGCGATGACGAGCGCACGCAAGTTGCTATTGCGATTTCCGAGCTGTCCAAGCCCTTGAACCTGTTCGTCGTGCCGTCCGAAGCGATGTGCTTCACCACGTCCGCCAATGTGATTCTAACTCATGAGATAACAGATCAAGGCACAGCGGGTGATGCCTCCAAAGGCGTGTCTGACGAAAGTCACGCAGAGTTTCAGGCGGACTATGTCATTCAGTGTCAGGACATCCGTGCGGTGAACAGCTTGGATCTTGCCTATTTCGAGCGTTTCAGCGGAACGGAAAAGCTGACTGTTCGCATTGCATCCAATGGGACAACACAATTCCATGAGACCACGCGCGCCACACCTCGTTTATCCTTACCGTAAACGTAAAGACCGCCGCTCCCGGTATCGAAGTGTTTCAATGGTCAGGAAGCGAGGCATTTTCGTAGATGATCGAGTGCAGAGACAGAAGTACCTCGGAGTTGCGGGTCACGATCATCGCTTGGTGAAACCCTCAGTCATATCGCGCGTGTAGGTTTCGCAATTTATCGTTTTCCTAAGGTGGATGACTGCGCATACCTGTCAAAGACGATGGTGACATGGTCGCGCCAATCTCTGATCTGGAAGAAACGGTGGGGATACGGATTGCAGATGGACAGCGAAGTACCCTTGCAAACCGCAACAATAAAGCATGCGGACGGGATAAGCACCGTGATCCGCGATGCCATCAAGCAGATCAATGCTAAAGATTATCCGCCATCTGAAGTTGATCGTTTGAGGCTGAATTTCCGAGCGACAAAGTCTTGGAGCTAATGGGCAAAAGGCAGACCTTGGTGGCAATGGCGGATGGCATTGTTTTTGGGACTGGAGCGCTCTAAGGCTCCGAAGTGAAATTGGTTTTCGTTTCTCCAGATTAGAAGGGTAAAGGCATTGGCACTGCTTTGATGAAAGAGCTGGAAGAGCATGCTGTTTGTTTCGTTCACGCCGTTCAGTAAATCAAATTGAGCATCAGCAAGGAAACCACCAAGAACAGAACTGTCATGACGCCTCCGGATCGCACAAAGTCCATTACCTTATAACCCGCCGGCCCCATAACGAGCGCATTTACCTGATGGGTCGGGATGATGAAGCTGTTCGAGGTCGAGATTGCCACTGTTAGCGCAAAGGCGGCTGGGTTTCCGCCTGCGGCTACGGCAATTGAAACGGCAAGCGGCACGAGCAGTACAGTGGCCCCGACATTTGACATAACCAGTGAAAACGCAGTGGCCAATATCGCGACACCGGCTTGAAGCGCCCAAATCGGCCAACCGTTCAAAATGAACATGATTTGCTGGGCGATCCAAGCTGCAGTGCCGGTGTTTTGTACTGCTTGTCCGAGAGGTATGAGGCATGCCAGCAGAAACACTGTGTTCCATCCGACCGCTCGATACGCCTCATCGACACTGAGTACACGCGTGAGCATCATTCCGGCTGCGCCTGTCAAAAGGCAAAGGGACAAGCGAACGTCGGTGAACAGTATCAGCGCCAACGAAATAGCGAAAAAGGCTAAAGCCCACCCGACCTTCTGAGGCCGTAATTCATCTTGTGGAAAATCCGTTGTAACGACCACAAAGTCAGGATCGCGTTTGATCCGCATCAGGTTGTCCCACCTTGTATGTGCAACAAGCATGTCACCCGCGTGAAATTCTTCGAGCCCGATTTGAGTGGACTGGTGCGTTTCAGTCTCGACATGGCTGAGCGTTTCTTCACCGCGATGAATAGCAAGCAGCGACATGCCGTATGTCTTGCGAAACAAAAGCTCGCGGGGGCATTTACCGATCAGCTTGCTGTCAGGTGTCACGACGACTTCGGCTATTCCGGCATTGGTTGGTGCAAACTCTTCTACGAAGATATCCAGTTCAGGAAGAACAGTCAGACCGAATTTCTCTGCAAACTGTTCGGCAACCAAGCGATTTCCTATGATGGCAAGCCTGCAAGGAGCAGCAATCTCGGCTGTCAGGACCTGTACCATAGACGTTTTTCCGCGATAAAACGTGGATATAATGTAGAGATGGTTTTCGTGGTTTATGTCAGCCAGAATCTGCCCAACCAGTGGGCTTTTTTTTGGCACGATCACCTCGAAAACATCCGCCTGCAACCCGTAAACCCGTCGCAGGTATTCCTGCGTACCTTGCCCTGTGCCAAGATTGTCAGACCCGGTATCTCGAGGCAGAACCCAGCGCCCAAGTAGAAGAAAATACCCGATCCCGGTTAGGATCAAAACCGCACCGATTGGCGTCACCGAGAACAGACCGAAAGGTTCAATTTTCTGACCTTCAGGCAGCCCTTCGTTTGCAGTTTGGACCAGGTCATTCAGCAAGATCAGCGGAGATGAGCCGACCATAGTCATCGTGCCGCCGAGAATGGCGCAAAATCCCATGGGCATCAGTAGGCGGGACAGGGGAATTCCAGATCTTGAGGAAATGCGGCTGACGACCGGCAGAAACAATGCAGCTGCCCCGACATTTTGCATGAATGATGAAATAACCCCGACCGTCCCTGAAACGATCGGCAACACCCGGTTTTCGGCCGTGCCACCATATTTGAGAATAACCGCAGCAACTTTGTTCATGATGCCAGTTTTGTCCAAACCGGCACCGACGATCATGACAGCGATGATAGAAATAACGGCATTCGACGCGAACCCATCGAATAGGTGCGTGACATCTGCCAGGTTCTCAAGCCCCGGTGCGTAGCTGAGAAGGCCAACGAGGACCAGAACCAATATGGCGGAGAGGTCAATTCTGACAATTTCTGAAACGAATAGAAAGACGGTGAAGGCCAACAAAGCGCAAACCACTCCCATCTCAAACGTAAAGGTAACTTGTTCCACGGAGTTCACCGAGACTTTGTTTTATGTTTAAAGTAAACACTTAGACTATCGCGCTTACCCTGTCATGATGTTTCGATTTTCATTGAGACAGCGCAACAAAGTTTCAAGGCATGTCAAGCAAAGACTCTGCCGTAAAGTTGTTATCGACCTCAAAATTGACGGCGCAATTTCAAAGAAATGCAATCCGACGCCTGTGCCGCGCGAAACTTGATTTACGTGAATTGAACGCGGATTTGTCTCTCCAACCGGGTGTGATTTCACTGTTTACAACGACCCGCTAGGCTCATCTTTAGACGCCTCCATTCAGGTAGTTGGCTAACCCACAATAGCACATCGAGAACAGTGGGGGCGTCTACACCTTCTGAACCGTTTAAATCTTTCACGCATTGATATCGGACACGGTAAAGCTGTCTTTGATTAGTCATTTGCGAACGCCTGCTTTTCCCGCTCAGCCGACCTTGATGCGGTCAGAACCGACTCTATGACCTATTGAAACCGTCAGATGACCGGTCTGAGCCCGATCAAGACATTCAAATCGATGTCTCGTCGGCGTCTGATAGGCCATTTGCTGTTGTTCGGAGTGCAGCAGGCTCATATTTACGGGCAAACAAGCCCGGACGAATACCCAAGCGATGCACGAGATTAATTTCACCCGATTGCCCGAGATCGATCCATCCGAGATCGTTGCGCACATGTCCGACCCGCGTGTGGCGGAACACATGCCTTTGCTGAATTTCGAATGGGATCAGGCCGCTGTCGCCAAGTTTGTCGCGACCAAAGAGGCGTGCTGGAACCGCGATGGGCTTGGCCATTGGGCTATATTGTCTAACGACAAGTATGTTGGTTGGGGTGGTTTTCAGAAAGAGGGGGACGAATGGGATTTCGGGTTGGTTCTCAAGCCGCGCTCATTCGGACTTGGTGCGCGCATTTCAAGAAAAGCGATCGACTTCGCCATTGCCGACAAGCGCATTCCATTCGTGACGTTTCTGCTGCCTCCGTCGCGCAAGAATCTTAGTGCGCTCGACCGACTTGGCGCGGTTTTTGTTGGTGAGCAGGAATATGATGGGGAGACCTTCCTCAAGTTTCTCCTGGAAACCGAATGACGGCTAAGTCCGCATAGCCGCTGTCTAAGACTACAAAGTGCTGCCCTTTGAGCCAAGTCCGCTTCCTGTGCATTGCCGCAGTCACTGAGGCCCAGTGCTGCATTCATATCGAGGGCCTGCATTGTGGCGTACAGACCGGATATTGAATCAGATTACAGCCAATAGTCGCGCCGCTGTCTGCAATAGACGCGCCGCGCCATACTCGCCGATGCAATTGTGAACGTGAGATTAAATGGTACAGATATGGTACCGGTAGCTTTCTAGAGGATGCACGCGCACGAACTGGATCGTCTAGGCATCTATTTTATGGATTTAATGGTAGCGGAGGTCCGTCTTGGACACAAACCCCACACATTAACACTCTGTAAAATATGGGTGCCGTGACCTTCAAGGGGTAAGCCGAAAGGTAAATTGTCGTAGCGGTGCCCTGACTGGCGAATTCGATCAAAAGAAATTGGCCTTCACCGGGGTGCTCTGCGTTGAAGGTTGTCGCTATTGTGGCAAGGGGAACGTCTTACATAGCCTCCAAGGTATGCTGGAGGCCATTTCGAATGTGATCTTCCAACAGCCTCTTCGCCGTGTCGGCGTCTCTGGCCAGCGCGGCATCGAACATGCCCTTGTGCTCCTTGACCGCCTCTTCGCCGCGATAAGTCAGCACAAGCATCTGATACCGCAAGTATTTGTCGTAGATGATGGAGTGCAGAGACAGAAGGTTTTTGGAGTTGCAGGCCGCGATCATCGCTTGGTGAAACTCCCAATCATATCGTTTCCAGGTTTCTTTCTCGGACTCGTCGCCCTTGAGAAGCTGCTGTTCCATCAGGTGCAGTTTGTGGTGTGCGGCAACGAGGTTGCCTTCCCAATCCGTGTCGCCATTCGCAATGGACAATTCCAACGCGTGGCATTCCAACAGGACCCGCAGCTCTGAAATCTCGGTCAGGTCTTCTCGTGAAACTGGTGTGACCAGGAAACCCCGTTGCTCGGGAGCTTCGACAAATCCGTCGCTGGCGAGCCTGTTCAGCGTTTCACGAAGTGTCGAAAGGCTTGCCGAGTAGCGTTCCTTCAAGGCGTCCAGCTTCAGTTTGGAGCCGGGCTGCAGCTCCCCGAAGATGATGTCCCGCTTGATGCGCTGATAGGTGCTTGCACCTATCGTAGACGGCTGTTTCGCCATGCGTTTCACCCGATATTATCAGTTTCCTCGTTCAATTAGCATTTTTCAGAGACATCAGCAATCCAAACTGATGTATGGTAAAAATAAAAATATCATACATTATTGCGGAATCGCGAAAACCCCAATACGGTCGTGGCCAAGTTGGGCAAAGCAGCCCGATCGCAATCATCGGTTTCGGGATTTTCCAGACCCTCCGAAAGGAAGCAAAGTGTCTAAGAATTTTCGCATTGCCATTGTCGGCATTGGTCTTGTTGGACGCCGCCACGCGGACGCTATCCGAGCGTTGCGCCATGTTGATCTCGTCTCGGTGGTCGACCCCAGCGATGAAGGTCGTGCTTACGCCGTTGAGCACGGGGTCGCATGTTACGAGACCCTTGAGGAAATGTTTGCAAATCAGACGCCGGACGGAGCTGTTCTTGCGACCCCGACCACGCTTCATGTTGAACAAGGCCTCACGTGTATTCGACATGGTTGTCCCGTTCTCGTCGAAAAGCCGATCGCCGTGGAAGCCACCGCTGCACTTGAGCTTGTTCAAGCAGCGGAGAAGGCCAATGTGCCACTGATGGTCGGACATCATCGTCGGCACAATCCTCTGATCCGGTCGGCTAAGGAAGCCGTTGTCGATGGGAAGATTGGAGATGTGCGCGCTGTCCATGCGAATTGCTGGTTCTATAAGCCAGACGAGTATTTTGATGCTGCGCCCTGGCGAAAGAAACCCGGTGCAGGGCCCATCTCGGTCAATCTTGTCCACGATGTGGATTTGCTGCGGTACCTGGCCGGAGAAGTCGTGACCGTTCAGGCTCAGTCGGCTTCATCGCAGCGGGGTTACGACAACGAAGATGTCGCCGGCGCGCTGTTGACGTTTGAAAGTGGGGCGATCGGGACCATAAGTGTGTCCGATAGCATCGTTGCTCCATGGAGCTGGGAGATGACGTCTCAGGAATATCCAATCTATCCGTCGACCACTGAGAGTAGCTACATGATAGGTGGCTCTCATGGTTCGTTGTCCGTTCCCGATCTTCGATTGTGGAGTTACCAGAGTGAGCAAAGGGACTGGTGGACACCTATTTCATCGACCGCGCTGAAGAAGGGTGCGTCTGACCCTCTGGTCAATCAGCTCAGGCACTTTGTTGAAGTAGCTCGGCACGAAGCAGTGCCGATTGTGTCTGGATGGGAAGGGTTCAGAACGCTTCAAGTTATTGAAGCTATTCAGAATTCTTGCAGAACTGGCGAGACTGTCAGGATAAGAAACCTTCAGGAAACGCAGCAACAGAGCTTGCAGGTAATGAAAAATATCTGATATTTTGTAAAACATCTTGCAAAATGTCCAAAATAGGTCAAAACTCTGAATCGCAAAAAAGAAGCATCATGATGTCTCAGGGAGGAGCAAAGTGATTACCAAACTTACCCGCCGGGCTGCTGTATCAGCCCTGGTCGCAACCGGTGTTCTGTTTAGCGCAACAAGTGGTGCGCTGGCGGAAGACAAAGTTCAACTTCGCCTCGCAACATCAGGATCGGAGACCGATCAGCGCTCGGTCGCAATGGCCGAGGTTTTCGCACCTATGGTCGCTGAATTTGCGGCGTATGAGCCCAGCTATAACGGGACAATCTTCGCCCAAGGTACGGAGTTGGACGCCATCAGCCGGGGCAACCTGGAAATGTCGATCACCTCGGCGCAGGAACTGGCACAGTTCTTCCCCGAGTTTTCGATCTTTACAGCAGGCTATGTCCACCAGGACGCCGCGCATCAGGTGGCTGTCTTCAACGATCCCTTGATGGATGCCTTCAAGCAAAAGGCCGAAGAAGAACTGGGCGTCAAACTGCTGTCGGTCATGTATCTGGGCCGTCGTCAGGTGAACCTGCGCCAACCCAAGGATGAACTGACCGTCAGCACCCCGGCTGATCTGGAGGGTGTGAACCTGCGGATGCCGGGCACAGATGCGTGGCAGTTCCTTGGCAAAGCGTTGGGTGCTGCCCCGACACCAATGGCGTTCTCAGAGGTTTACACAGCTCTGTCGACCGGCGCCGTTGACGGCCAGGACAACCCGTTGCCAACCGTGGTTGATGCCAAGTTTTACGAAGTGACCAATCAGATCATCCTGACATCGCACTTGGTCGACTTGAACTATATCGCCATTGGCAAAGAAGTTTGGGACGGGTTGACGCCGGAACAGCAAGCCAAGGTTCAGGAAGCTGCGGACGCAGCAGCTGAATCAGGCCGTCAGAAGCAACTTCAGAAAGAAGAGGATCTTGTCAGTTTTCTGAAAGAGCAAGGAATGGAGATCTACGAACCCGATCTCGCTGCGTTCCGCGATCAGGTACAGTCTATGTATCTGGACAGCGAATTCGCTGGCTCATGGCCCGAAGGCGTTCTGGATCAGATCAACGCTTTGGGCAACTGAGCCCAGTAAGACAAGGGAGGGAGAACCATAATGAAAGCCTTCATAAAGGGGTTCTCCCGACTGACCGAAGCGATTGCCGGTGGGATGCTGGCGGCAATCTTCCTGATCTTCCTATTGCAAATACTCTTGCGCTATTTCTTTACCCCCGCCGGATGGACGCTTGAACTCATCGGTATTCTGTGGGTCTGGGTGATCTTCTTTAGTTGCGCTTTCATAGTGCGCGAACGGGATCACGTGAAGTTCGACATCATCTACCTTTCCGTGCCGATGCGCGTGCGGCAGGTCTTTGCGATGCTGGCGGCCGCAGCGATCGTGGTCGGTATGCTCTACAGCTTCCTTCCAACATGGGACTACATCGATTGGATGAAAATCCGAAAGACATCGACTGTCCGCAATCCGTTTTCCGGCGAGAAGATACCTTTGCGCACAGTATTCTCGATTTACGCGGTATTCATGCTGGTCGTAGCAGCGCGCTACGCGTGGCTATTCTTCGACGTCATGCGCAATGGCCCCCCAAAGACAGAGTTGGAACTGGTTGTTGGGTACAACGTGGTTGACGACCATCCCCGTGTCGACGTCGAAGAGGACGAGGAAGTTAAGAAATGAGTTTTGAACTTCTTTCCTGCCTGCTCGCTCTCTTTCTTCTGGCAGGCATCGGGACACCTATTGGCTATTCCATCCTATTGGCCTCATTAGTGTACCTGGGCACGGCCGGATTGGACGTCGCACTCGCAGGCGAGAAGATCCTGCAGGGCTTCTACAAAAGCACGATCCTGCTTGCCGTGCCGTTGTTCATCGTCGCCGCGAATATCATGAATGCTGGTTCGATCACGGACCGTCTGCTGAACTTCTGCGTAGCCGCTGTCGGTCGTTTCAAGGGCGGCCTCGGGCACGTCAACGTGGTAGCGTCCCTGATCTTTTCCGGTATGTCCGGCTCGGCTGTCGCGGATGCCGCGGGGATCGGCAAGATCATCATTGAGATGATGACCAAGGATGGCCGCTACAGCCGAGGTTATGCTGCTGCTATTACCGCGGCGTCGGCGACGATTGGCCCGATCATTCCGCCCTCGATCCCAATGGTTTTGTACGCGCTCGTTTCCAAGGCCTCCATCGGATCTCTGTTCTTAGCCGGTATTCTGCCGGGCCTGATCATGGGCGTCGTCCTCATGGCGATGAACTACTATCTGGCCGGAAAGCGGAACTTTGCATTGGAAGAACCTGTTCCTCTGCGCGAATTGCCGGCTAAAACCGCCAACGCGTTTCCGGCACTGCTGATGCCCGCAATCCTGCTGTACGGCATATATGGCGGCGTCACCACTCCGACCGAGGCTGCAGCCGTGGCTGCGTTCTACGCCCTGCTACTTGCAGCGTTGTTCTACCGCGCACTGACCTTCCGTGGCCTTTATCAAGTGTTCGTCGACAGCGCGCGCTCTTCCGCGGCCGTCGGGGTGGTCATTGGTGGCGCGTTCATTCTGAACTTCATCGTCATTCAGGAGCAAATTCCTCAGTCGATCTCGGCGCTGCTGGAGGGTTCTGATGTAAGCCCGATTGTGTTCCTGATCCTGGTTAACCTGCTGATCCTTGCGTTGGGATGCGTGTTAGACGCAACAACGATCATCCTCGTGATTGTGCCCCTGTTCATTCCAACCTGCGAAGCGCTTGGGATTGATCTGGTGCATTTCGGAGTGCTGGTCGTCGTGAACTCGATGATCGGCCTGATCACTCCGCCTTATGGCATTCTACTCTTTGTGATCAACGCCGTGACGGACATTCCGCTGCGCGAAATCATCTCCGAAATCTGGGCCTTCCTCGCGGTTCTCATCTTCGCCCTGGTGATAATGATGCTGATGCCGGATCTGGTCCTGTGGTTGCCGCGTATGTTTGGATATCAGGGATAATGTGCCTCTCGGTTTCGACAACGTCGATCCCCGGTGATCTGGCCGAAAAACTGAGTGCTATCGCTGACGCGGGATTCGGAGGTGTCGAATTACACGAACCGGATTTGACCGCTTTTGACGGGCCGCCATCGCAAGTCCGCAAGATTGCATCGGACCTCGGCCTGAAGATATGCCTGTTACAACCCTTCCATAATCTTGAAGGCCAGCCCGAAGCCGGACGTGAGCGCGCCTTTGATCGACTGAAGCGCAAACTCGACCTGATGAGCGAGCTGGGAACGGAATTGCTGCTTATCGGGTCTGCCTTCGAGGTCGATGTCGCTGCGACCGAAGAACAGGTAGTCGCAGATCTTGGCGAAGCGGCCCAAATCGCGAAAGAGATGGGATTGCGTCTGGCCTATATGGGCTTGCCGTGGTCAGATCTTATTCACTCGGATGAACAGGCGTTAGGCGTCGTTGAAGCTGTCGACAGCCCTCATCTGGGGTTGGCTTTGAACTCATTCTTCTCGCTCGCTGACGGGTCTAAACCCGCCCGCCTTCGAGACATTCCCGGAGAGCGGTTGTTCCATGTGCAACTGTCCGATGCACCCCGGCTTGAGATGGATATCCGCAGGCTCAAGCGGCACTTCGGGCTTTTGCCCGGTCTGGGATCGCTGAACCTTGCGGGCTTCGTGCGGGTGCTGTCCCGCGCCGGGTACAAGGGGCCGTGGTCCATCGCGCGCGTCAACGAAGCGGCCCCGCAACCGGGTGGTCGAACACTGGCCCGAGACAGCTACAGATCGCTGGTCAATCTGCTGGACGAGGTGTCGCGGACCGAGCCGGGAACCGATTTCGGCATCCCGAACCTGCCGGAACGCGTTTACGCGTCAGGCTTTGAGTTCGTCGAATTTACAGCCGACGAAACAAGCGGCGCGCAGCTGGCAGATATGCTGTCAGCAATGTGTTTTCGAATGGAGCGAAAACACGTCGCCAAGTCCGTCGAGCTGTGGCGGCAAGGCGCGATCAACATCGTTGTGAATACCGAAAAGGAAGGTTTTGCCCATTCGGCCTTCCTGGGTCACGGCCCTTCCGTTTGTGATATGGGGTTGCGTGTCAAAGATGCGGATCAGACGGTTCAGCGCGCCAACGCGTTGGGCGCGCCGAATTTCTCACAGCCGGTGGGAACAGGGGAACTGGATATCCCGGCCATTCGGGGCGTTGGTGGCAATGTTGTCCATTTCATCGATGAGAAATCCGATCTGCATCGGGTGTGGGATATCGAGTTCGAGCCAGTCGCCAAGACCAAAGCGATCCAGCCCGCCGGTCTGCGCCGCATCGACCATCTGGCACAGACGATGCGTAACGATGAGATGCAAAGCTGGCTGCTCTATTACATCTCGACTTTTGAGATGGCAAAATCCCCGATCGTGAACGTTGCCGACCCGTTGGGTGTTGTGCAAAGCCAAGCCATCGAAAGCCCCGAAGGCGAAGTGCGTTTAAACCTGAATGGTGCAGTTGGGCGTCGAACACTGGCGGCTTCATTCCTTGAAGACGGTTTTGGTGCCGGTGTTCAGCACATCGCCTTCCAGTCGGACGACATATTTGAAACCTCAGCCCAATTGCGGAAGTCCGGTTTTCCCAGCCTGTCTATCCCAGAAAACTACTACGCTGATCTGCAAGCGACATTCGGGTTAAGTGAAGACCTGATCGCCCAAATGCGCAGGGATAACATACTCTACGATCAGGCGGCGGGTGCCGAGTACTTTCAGATCTACAGTCGCCCCATTTTTAACGGCTTTTTCTTTGAAATTGTTGAGCGCCGAACTGCTTACGCCGGCTATGGCGCGCGTAACGCTGCGTTTCGATTAGCGGCGCAAACGCGACACCACGTGGCGGAAGGAACAACCTAATATGAAGGCCGCACTAATCGGACAAGGGATTTCTGGCTCCATGACGCCTGAGATGCACGAGGCGGAGGGCCGGGCGCAGGGTATCGATCTGAGCTACGGTAGGATCGACACGGCAAAAGAGCCATTTCGTGGAATGTCGGTCGCTGATTTACTGCATTATTCCGTTGAATTAGGCTGTGCGGCGGTCAACGTGACACACCCCTACAAAGCGTCGGTCATTGATCATCTCGATGAGCTTTCCAAGACTGCTGAGGAGCTTCAAGCTGTCAACGCGGTGGTTTTTTGTGACGACCGAATGGTTGGCCACAACACCGATTACATAGGTTTCCACAGTGCCTTCGGAGATTTTTTGGGATCATCGAAGACTGAAACGGTTCTCATGTTTGGTGCTGGTGGCGCGGGCAGTGCAGTCTCTTTGGCTTTGCTTGATTCAGGTGTTCGAGATCTGGAGATCATCGATCCTGACTTCCACCGAGCGCAGGCGCTGGTCAGTCGACTAAAGGTCTTGCGCCCTTGTGCGAAGCTTCAGGGTTCCCCCTCGATTTCGTTGGAACGGGTCAAATTTGTGGACGGAGTGGTCAATGCAACACCGCTCGGGATGGATAAGTACCCCGGGTCGGTAATTGATCCATCATTGTTGCGGCCGGATGCTTGGGTGGCAGATATAGTATATTTCCCGCTCGAGACACATCTTCTGAGCAGCGCCCGCACAACTGGGTTAAAAGTGATGAATGGTGCTGGAATGGCAGTTCATCAGGCTGCAGCGTCTTTTGAAATCTTCACCGGCTGCACCGCCTCAATCAGTCGTCTTCAAAACGTTTTCGATTCACTTCGTCAGCAGCGCATGCGCGAGTTTAGAGGTGCAACGGTATGACAAACGACGAGCAAGCTATCCGCCAATGGTGGCGTACCTCCATCATCGACATGAAGCCCGGTCAGATCGCTTTTCGTGGCAACGCCATAGAGGACCTGATCGGGAACGTATCTTTCCCGCAGATGATCTGGCTGATGGTGCGGGGTGATCTGCCCAGCGACGCACAAGCGCGCTTGTTCGAAGCTGCTTTGGTCGCAGGCGTGGATCACGGCCCACAGGCTCCCTCAATCGCGGCTGCGCGTATGGCCGCCACCTGCGGGGTAGGTCTCAATAATGCGATGGCGACTGCGGTGAACATGCTGGGCGACGTGCACGGCGGGGCAGGAGAGCAGTGTGCAGAGCTGTACTATGATATTGCGGGCCGAATGGATGCGGGAGCATCGTTGAATGACGCTGTTCGGGATGGCTTGGACAGCTGGCGCGAGACCTACGGCAAGATCGTATCGGGCTTTGGTCACAGGTTTCACAAGCCTGTGGACCCACGCGCACCACGATTGATGCAACTTGTTCGTGATGCCGCGGCAGAAGGCACAGTTTCTGGCCGGTTTGCCGATATCGGAGAAGAGGTTCAGGCCGAACTCGGCCGTCAACGCGGAGGTCGGCCCATCGCCATGAATATCGATGGCGCGACAGCTGTGATCTTCTGCGAACTTGGCTTTCCTGCACCCTTGTCGCGAGGGCTGTTCTGCCTGTCCCGTTCGGTCGGAATACTCGCCCACGCCTGGGAGCAGATGGGGCAGGGCGGTCGGAACAAAGGGCCCATGCCACCGAATTACTTACCCCTTTACGAAGACAGGAATGATGACACGTGAGACATCGAAATCCTTCCGGGTCGGCCTTATTGGTTGTGGTCGTATCAGCGACATCTATCTAAAAACACTATCCAATTTTTCGAGCGTCGAGGTTGTGGCCTGCGCAAGCCTCGATCCTTTAGAAAGCCGCGCCAAGGCGGATCAATACGGCATCGTCAAGGCCTGCACGCCGGATGACGTGTTTGACGACCCGGCGATTGATTGCGTTCTGAACCTGACAATTCCGGCGGCGCATGCCGAAATCAGCCTGCGCGCGTTAGAGGCGGGCAAGCACGTCTATTCCGAAAAGCCACTGGTCATGAACCGATCGGATGGAAAGGCGATCCTGCACACGGCCTCTGAAAAGGGGCGACTGGTTGGTTGCGCGCCCGACACGTTTCTGGGCGGTCGTTGGCAGACCGTTCGGCGTTTGATCGATGAAGGCGCTATCGGGAAGCCAACAGGGGTTTTTGCCCATGTTGGCACCCACGGCACGGAACGCCATCACCCCAACCCGGATTTCTACTATCAGGCGGGTGGAGGACCTTTGCTGGACCTTGGGCCATATTATCTGACCGCCATGATCTGCTGTCTTGGGCCTGTTGACCGTGTCGCCGGAATGG
Source organism: Ruegeria sp. CDSA021 (assembly GCF_059612325.1). Classification (NCBI taxonomy): domain Bacteria; kingdom Pseudomonadati; phylum Pseudomonadota; class Alphaproteobacteria; order Rhodobacterales; family Roseobacteraceae; genus Ruegeria; species Ruegeria sp. CDSA021. Next base: position 36,463 of record NZ_JBXWQJ010000007.1, on the reverse strand, counting down.
CGCGGCGAACATTTGACCAGCGGATGATCGAAAACGGTCCGCGCAACGGAGAGTGGATGGATGTCGAGGTCAACACGCACTCCCTAAGCCTACTGCAGTTCTCGTCCGGCGCCATCGGGTCAATGACAATGAGTTTTGATGTCTGGGACAGCGAAACGCCCCGTTTCGAGATCTATGGCGAAGACGGAACTATAAGCATCCCTGACCCTGACCCGGTTCATGGCGCCAATATCTTTCAAGGGGATGTCTGGTTGAAAACGCGGGAGACCTCGCGCTGGTCTCATCAACCTCGTCCAACCGGTCGTGGGGACTGGCAGGTGGTCGAAAACAAACAAGGGTTTAACGAAGACAGCCGTGGCCTCGGCTTATTGGACCTGGCCCTGGCGGCACAAGAAGGCCGCCAACCCCGCGCGAGTGGAGCGCTTGCCTACCATGTGTTTGAGGTCATGGACGCGATTGAACGGGCGCCGAAATTTGGTGCTTACCAGACAATAGAAAGCCGTTGCGCAGCACCGAAACCTCTGCCGGTCGATTTCCTGAACGAAGAGAGGAAGGAGTTGGCGCATGCCGATTGAGACACTCGACTTTGCCCAGCCATTCTTTCGCGTCCAGCACATAACTGACGAAGACAGAATATCTGTCGAGGGTCGTGCAATTGTTCTGAACCTTGGGGGACGAGACCTTTCAGTCGTGGATCAGACCGTTGCACCGCTTTCGTCCGTTATCGTGCAAGATAGCACGCTTAACGGCGTGGAACATGCAGTCATTGTCCACGGTTTCGACGCCCATGCCGATGAGAACGAGTTATTTGAATGGGTGAAAGATACGTGGCCATCTGCTTTTGATATCCGCCAAGAGGAGCGTCTGCGCGGTGTCAGCCATTACATGTCGCCAAAGGTCTTTGTGGGTAACGTTGGATTGACTATGTACCACTCGGGCTCGGTTCCACTGAATGTTGGATTGCACAAGGAACATCCGTTCTGTCCGGTGCCGGGGTTCCGCGAAGTGCATACGCAAATTGTGGGCTTTGGTAAAATGCAGCAATGCCGCGAATGGGACGTTGAAACCCTTTACCTCGAAGAATTCATGGCCCCCGGCACGACGCACAAGCCGATGTATGACGCCGACGGCAACTATCCCTGGCATCAATACGAGACGATTACCCCCAGCATCTTCATGGCTGTCGAAATACTGCCAGAAGGCGCGCAGGTTCCTGAGATGGAGGTTCAGAATGGCTGAGAGACTTTTACCCGAAAATCTGAACTTTGACGGACCTTTCCCCCGCCTGTCTCGCCGTTTGCGGCTGGGTGTTGTTGGCGGCGGACGTATCTCTGTCACGCAGGCAACGGCCGCGCGGATGACCGACCGGTGGGAGGTCGTTGCAGGAGCGCTCAGTTCTAACGCCATGCGAAGCAAGGCGCGCGGGGCCGAGTGGTTCCTGCCGGCCTACCGGTGCTATGCGTCCTTCGACGAGATGGCAAAGGCCGAGGCGGCACGCCCGGATGGCGTAGATGCCGTCATGATCACCACCCCGAACCACGTTCATTTCGAAGCGGCCAAAGCCTTTCTGGAGGCGGGCATTGATGTACTATGCGACAAGCCCCTGACCAACAAAGTTGCCGAGGCCGAGGGGCTTGAGAAGATCGCCGCGCGCACGGGACAGGTCTTTGCCGTCGGATATGCGATGTCGTGCTTTCCGGTCATCCGTCAGGCCAAACAAATCGTGGCGGAAGGCGGCATCGGTAAAATCAACCAAATCCACGTCGAGTTCATGCAAGACTGGATGACGCCCGATGATGTGGCTGATGCGCCCCATGTCAAATGGCGGCTGGACCCAAAGATTTCTGGTCCGACCAGCTGTGTCGGCGATATCGGAACCCATGCCGCGCATCTGGCCAGTTTTGTCTCGGGCCTGCCCTTGACCAACCTACGGGCCGAGTTTCATGTCTGCGGCGCGCCAAAGCCTTTGGAAGACACAGCATTCATGTTCACCCGCTATCAAAACGAGGTTCCGGGAACCCTGATGGCGACACGCCTTGCCCCCGGGAATCGGGGAGGGTTGCGGTTGCGGATATATGGGAACGAGGGAGGTCTCGAGTGGGACCTGGAGAATTCGGAACAGCTGAAGTTCAATCGGTTTGGTGAGCCGGATCGTATCATTAGCCGAGGTCACGGGCACGGCATCGGACCTGGTGCGGAGCGTCTGATCCGTACGGCGCGCGGCTTTCCCGAAGGGATTATCGAAGCCTGGGCCAACCTCTATACGGAATTTGCCATGGCCGTAGCCGCGCGTCGGGATGGCGTTACCGTTCCGGCCGATTGGCTTGCTTATCCCAGTGTTGAACAAGGTGCAGACGGTGTCCGATTCATTGAAGCCTCTGTGCGCTCTCACCAGTCCGGTGGGGAATGGGTCACTCTCTAAGGTTCTGCCAACACGAATGTAAAACACGCCCGGGCAGTTGCCCGGGCGCTTTCATTTCCTGCTCAGCATTAAAAGTTGATATTTTAAAAAATATCAGATATTTTTTACTACGTGTGATGAAATTGAGATTCGCAGACACGTGGAGCTGTCGTTCATGGCGAAACCCGAAGAGGCTGGCGCAAGCCCCTCTCTTTACTCCTTGGCGCATCTGACGCTGATCGGCTGTACGCCGCCCGAGCTGGTCTATATCGCCGCGCGGGCCGGTTACGATGCCGTCAGCCCCCGGTTTATCCCGATGCATGTACCCGGTGAGTTCACTCAATCTCCAATCGACAAGGCACAGGTGCAAGCCACCAAAACTGCTCTCTCTACCACTGGCTTGAAAGTCCTCGATGTCGAACTTGCGCGCATCACAGAAGATGTCGATCCGCGCAGTTTTGAGCCTTCTCTTGAGATTGGCGGGGAACTGGGCGCCAAGCGCATGATCATGAGTGCGTGGACCAACACCCGCGATGATCGTGACTTTCTGATCGACGTCTATTCCGAGACCTGCGAGTTGGCAGCGACCTATGGGCTGACAGTCGATTTGGAGTTTCCAAGCTTCTCTCGCTTGCGCACTCTGGATGAGGCATTGGATATTGTCCGTGCCTCCGACCAGTCGAATGGCGGTATTCTGGTCGATACGCTTTATCTGCACCTCAGCCGCGTTGATCTCGGAGAGCTTTTGCACGTCCCCTCGGATCTGTTTCATTTCCTGCATATCTCTGATTGCCTGCCCGGCATTGCCGATACGCGCGAGGGCATGATCCAGCTGGCCCGTGATGCAAGGTTGTACCCCGGCGAAGGCTGGATCGATTTCACCGGCATCATCGAACGGATGCCGCCCGTCGACTATTCCATCGAACTGCCCAACCAAAGCCGCGTTGCCGAGTTGGGATATGAAGAACACGCGCGTCGCTGTCTCAGCCACGCCAAGCGAACATTCGGCCAGGCGCGGTCACAGCGTCGTATGTCCGATGCTGCAATTCCAAAACACCAAGAGGATCATCATGGGCAAAGAGCTCACTGAAAACGACCGCAACATGGCGGCCGATATGCTGGCACGCGCACGCGCTGCAATGGCCGAAATCGAGGATTGGGATCAGGACAGGCTGGACCGCCTGTCTCAGGCCATTGCGTGGTATGCGGGGAACGAGAAAACCTTCACGCGTCTGGCTCAGCAAGGCGTGGATGAAAGCGGTATCGGAGATCGCGAAGGACGCCCTGCGAAGCGTTTCAAGGTTCACATGGTATTGCGTGATGTCTTGCGCACTCCATCGACCGGTATCGTCGAGGTGGATGAGGAAAAAGGTCTGGTGAAATATGCCAAACCTGCCGGGGTGATCGCATCCTTGATCCCAATGACCAACCCGGCGATGACACCACCAGTGACCGGTGTTTCCGCCGCCAACGCGCGAAATGCGGTCATCTTCAGCCCGCACCCGCGAACCGCCCATACCACCTATGAAATGGTCGAGGTCATGCGTGCAGCTTGTCGTGCCGCCGGAGCCCCCGAAGATCTGTTTCAATCCATTCGCAAACCGTCGATCCCATTGACGCAACATCTGATGGAGATCTGCGACCTGACGCTGGCGACTGGCGGCAAGCCTATGGTCAAAGCGGCCTACAGTTCGGGGCGTCCAGCCTATGGCGTAGGCGCGGGCAATTCATCCATCGTTATCGATGAAACAGCCGACTTGGACATCGCCGCGCAGAACACGCGCATTTCAAAGACGTCTGACTTTGGGTCGGGTTGTTCGGCTGACGGTAACATCATTATCCAGCGCTCGGTTTATGACGATATGATCAAGGCGCTGGAGGCCGAAGGCGGGTACCTGTGTTCGGATGAAGAGAAGGCTATGCTCGAAGCCACTATGTGGGACGAAAAGGGCAACCGTACGTTCCCGACTATCGCCTGTCCGCCTCAGCAAACGGCTAAGGTCGCCGGGTTCTCGATCCCCGAAGATCGCAAGTTTCTGATGGTTGAAAATCAGAACCAAATCGGGCCGCAGCACAAGTTCTCAAAGGAAAAGCTGACCACGCTGATGGCGCTATATCACTTCGACACGTTCGATGACGCGTTGGAAACGGTCAGCCAGATCTACAACACCGGAGGTAAGGGCCATTCCTGCGGGATTTATAGCCACAATGACGATCACATCGATCGGTTGGCGCGTCTGGCTCCGGTCAGCCGTATGATGGTCCGGCAGCCACAATCTAAGGCTAATGCAGGTGCCTGGACCAATGGCATGCCGATGACCAGCAGCCTCGGCTGCGGCATCTGGGGCGGGAACATCACCAACGAAAACGTCACAATGAAACACATGATGAACTACACCTGGGTCAGCCGCCCGATCCCGGAGGATCGCCCCTCGGAGCCGGAGCTGTTCGGTGAGTTCTACGGACAGGAGGTCGCGTGATGGACGGAGCGAAACTGGACGGCAAAACCGTTGCCGAACATATCGTTGACTTTCTCGAACGCCGTGAGGTCAAGCACGTTTTCGGCCTGTGCGGGCACACGAACATTGCGGTTCTGGCTGCGCTGGCGGAAAGTCCCATCGATTTCGTCACAGTACGACACGAACAAATCGCCAGCCACGCGGCGGATGCATATGCCCGCGTGACGGGCAAGGCCTCGGTGGTGCTGTCCCATCTCTCCCCGGGGCTGACCAATTGCGCCACCGGGGTCGCCAACGCCGCACTGGACTGTATCCCGATGGTCGTGATCGCGGGTGACATTCCCACGCATTACTACGGTAAACATCCGCATCAGGAAGTGAACCTGCATGCAGACGCAGCCCAATGGGAGATTTACCGACCCTTCGTGAAGCGCGCTTGGCGCGTGGATCGCGCCGACCTGATGGCCGAGATTCTGGAGAAGGCGTTTCACCTCGCGGAAAGCGGTCAGCCTGGCCCCGTGTTGGTCAATGTGCCGATGGACATCTTCTCGGAAGTCATCCCGTCGGACAGCTTTGATCGTATTCTCGGTAACACGAACGCGCTCAAGAAACCATCGATCGACGACGAAACCGCGCGTGAGATTGTCGAGGCACTTGCGAAGGCCGAAAACCCAGTAGCTTATGTCGGAGGTGGTATTCTTCTGGCACAGGCCAGCGAGGAGTTGCGAAAATTTGTTGAACATATGGGCCTTCCAGTCGCGCATTCCCTGATGGGTAAAGGCGCGTTGCGAGACGACCATCCGCTTGTGCTGGGAATGACCGGGTTTTGGGGCACCGAATTGGTCAACCAGTCCTGCTTGAATGCGGACTACATCTTTGCCGTGGGCACTCGGTTCAAAGAGGCTGATTGTTCAAGTTGGTACCCTGGCTACACGTTCAACATTCCCGGATCGAAGGTCATTCATATCGACATTGAGCCGCAGGAGATCGGTCGGAACTATCCCACCGAGATCGGAGTCGTTGCTGACGCCAAGGCCGCTTTGTTCGTCCTCAACCGGGTCGCCCGCGAGATGTATCCGGACGGCTTCAAGCGCCCCACGCTGGAGCAGAAAATCGCTGGCTTCCGGACGGACTTCAAAGCGCGCAATGTTGAAATGGTGACCTCATCTACCTTTCCAATGATGCCTGAGCGTATTCTGGCAGATACCCGCAAGGCACTGCCCGAGGATGCCATCATCACCACGGACGTTGGATGGAACAAGAACGGTGTCGGGCAACAGTTCGACATTTTGACGCCGGGTTCAATCCTGACCCCGGGCGGGTTCGCGACGATGGGTTTCGGTCCTCCAGGCGCGATCGGCGCGAAACTTGCGGCACCTGATCGCGTGGTGCTTAGCCTGGTTGGCGATGGTGGATTCGGTCAAAATCCTTCGATGCTCGCGACTGCCGTCGAACTCGATCTGGGCATCATCTGGCTGGTTATGAACAACAACGCCTTCGGAACTATCGCCGGCCTTCAAAAAGCGCACTACGGTCTGACCTATGGAACGACGTTCCCCGGATCAGCCGCCGCACCCGCAAACGGACCGGGCTATGCCGACATAGCGCGAGCCTACGGCGCGGAAGGGCACAGACTCGGCGCTGCTGACGAGTTGTTGCCTGCATTGGAAGCGGCAATCGCCAGCGGCAAACCAACCGTGCTGGATGTGCCAATGATCAACAACCCGACACCAACGACCGGTCATTGGAACATCCTGGACATTTATTCGCCGGACAAGGATGTTTCTCACGTCGCGACCTGACGATACTGAGCGCGGTAAGCCGCGCCAGTTTTTTTCTTTCAATAGGCCCAAGTCAGCCAACCCTTCTGAGAGCGGGCAGTGCCTCAAGAAGATCTAACTGGGTTTACAGCCCTAACAGCTCTCGATCTGAGTCGCGTGAGATACGTTCGTGCAGAAGCTTGAGCAACCGATCAGCTTTGTCTCTCTCAATTTCCTCGAGAAGCTTCAAAACAGCGGCGCCATAGATAATCTTTTTGCGCGTTTCATTACGTCGTCGTTGTTTGCTCGCCCGTGCCTGCAGGTCCCTGAGTCTCGCGCGCGCCTGTTCGATTTGTTGATCCAGATCCGCCATTTCGTTCTCCCTTGATCGTGGTGGTCGAACAGGAAATGCGGCCTGGACCCCGGCTTCGCCACCCGGGCGCGAAAATGTGGCTTCGCCAGGCCGCTTGTGAGCGACCGTCCGCATGCCCGTTGGGCAATGCGCGCAGTTACGCAAACTTGGGGTTTGCCTGCGCGCCTGCCCCGGGCTTTTTTGTGCGGAGATCGGGTTGGGGCCCGATGTCCTTTACATGATACACCCCGCCAGCAGACTCGAAGTCATCCTGCATTCTCGTGCCGACGGTCGCTCCGCCGTCAAATCCGCCGCTTACACCGCGCGCACCACCTTCCGGGATGCGCGGGTTGGACGACGGTTTTCGCCGGGCAGAAAGGGTGGCCTACTGTCTCATGAATTGATCAACTGGACAGGAAACGCCGAGGAGCTCTGGAACGCTGCCGAGCGTTCGGAACGCCGAAAGAATGCAAGAGTCATCCGCGAACTGCGCCCATCCCTGCCGCGCGAGCTACCGCTTCCCGAGCAGGTCCGGCTTGTCCGCAGCTTCTGCCTCTGGCTTCGCGATAAATACGGCGTTGCCGTTCAAGCCGACATTCACGCGCCGCGTTTCTTGTGCCCTGAGGAAGAGAAACGGCACAGCGCGGGCAAACTCGAACTGACGCGAGAAGACTACGAGCGGAGGCTCTTCAATCCATCGAAGACCAACCTGAATTTCCACGCCCACATCCTGGTGACGACCCGGAAGGTTGATAGGATCACAGGCGACTTTGGTGAGAAAACGCGTATTTTTGACGACAGAACCTCAGGCCCAGGAGAAATCAAGCGTATCCGTGGAGAATGGGAAAAGCGGACCAACGCGGCCCTGCGCAGGATTGGCTCTCCAGCGCGGGTTGATCTTCGTTCGTATGCCGAAATGGCCAAGACGGGCGATGCACCGCAAGGCCTGGCAAGACAAGATCATGTCGGGCCACGCAGATCTGCAAGGTCGCGCCGCAGACTGCAAGAAAGCGGAAGCGACGACACAGTTGCCGGAGTACGGCGCCAGGCTGTCCAAGAACACAATTCAACACTCTGGCACTCTTGGTTGCAGCTGCGCGCCCTGGAGCGTCAGAGAGATGACCTCGAAGCGGAGCGTATCGCGCGGGAGAGAGAGGCTGTCCGCAAGAAAATGGCCAGCGATGAGAAACGTCGAATGATGGAGGCGAGATCCGAGCGCGAAGTGAATGCTGCGCTGGAAGCTTCGTCGCAAATAGAATGTCTCAGAACTGAAACAGCATACCAGAAAGCGGTACGATGGGCGACAGAAGGTATAGAAGCCGATCCATTAGATACCCTCGATGAGGAATTCTCCTCTGATGTCGACCTTGAGGCGTATCACCTACCTCAGCTCCAGCAGAATGATCGGGTTTCCAACATACGGCGTGTAAGAACACGCAAGCCGCGTCAGCGTACAAGATGACACCGAATCCCGTTTTTGCAGGGCACAATACTGGATGCGATCGATATTGTTTGGACTCGAGCCGTTGATCGGTTGACGAGCATGGGACGTCACCCGGGCCTTGCCTTTCTTTGCTTGGATTTTTCTGTGCCTACAACCGTAGAGCCAATTCCCGCGGATGAAGCACACCGATCCGCGCGACTTTGCCCCGCATTCAGATGACACCCACACCGTTTCGCCAGAGGAGTATGTTCAGCTTCTCCATCCCGTCGGTGCGGTTGGTAAGCCTGCCGTTCTGATCAAGAATTCCGGGGAGGCCAGCCAACAATTCACCCGCTCTCCGGATGGGATTGTAGCGTGCCTTCATGCGCTGCTGGATCGCACATCGTTCATCTCGTTGAACCGGTTCAATGGTCGACGCAGGAACTCCAGCCTGGCAAGTCTGAATACGCTCTATGTCGATCTGGACTTTCACAACGATCCCGGCTGGCGCGCTGAGGGTGAAGAGAACGTTCAGGCAGCCGTCGCGGGCCATCTTCTGATGCGCGGTGTCTCTGAGCCATCATTCTATTTGCGAACGGGACGGGGACTGGCTGCAATCTGGTTGATCCATTCGATGCCACCTGCTGCACTATCCCGCTGGCAGGCGGCAATCCGGGCATTGATGGATCTGCTTGCTCCCTTTGCTTCGGATCGTTCTTGCAACGACCCAGCTCGCGTCTTTCGCATTCCCGGCACTCGAAACGAGAAACCGGGTCGGGTCGTTCGGGTCTCTGGTGGGAATTGCCAACGCCAGGATTTTGATGTCCTTGCTGATCAGATTTTTGTCGCCGTCGGGCGGCCCACCCGTTCCGAGCTTACGGAGCGCCGCAAGCAGCGGCAGGATCGGGTGCCGGGTAGCCGGACAATGCCTCGAGGTTTGACGCAAGCTGAGCGCTTTGAACAGATACGGAAAGATCTCGAGGCTTACCGGATTCACCATGGTGGGGTGATCCCCGAGGGATACCGAAACACATGGCTGCATTTCTATGCGACCTGCCTGACTCATCAGTCAGATACCAAGGGCATCGAGGGTCGCATTCAACGAGCGGCAGATACGGCAACCCCCAGGCTATGCAGGAATGAAACAAACGCAATCATCAAGCAGGCTCTTGCGAAGTCAAAGCTGCAAGCCTCCGACAACGCACGCGAGAGTGAGAGATATTGTTACCGGGGTTCGACTGTCGCGGAGCGTCTCGACGTATCGGCCGATATGGCGCGTCAGTTGAACATGCGCCAAGTGATGCCAGCCGAAGAGCGACAACGCAGAAAGGCTAAACAGGAACGAGAGCGACGTGCTGCGCAGGGGAGTGTCTCTCGAGACCAGTACCTGCTGGAAAACAGCGCGTCGAGAAACAAGCCCTGGCTGAACTATGGTCTTGGTAGGTCCCAGTATTACGCGCGCAAGAAGGCAGGAACACTCCCAGAGCTGCCCGTTGCTCCGGACCGGACAGGTCCATGTCCTCTACAGGGGAACCATTCTGGACACAGAGAACTCTGTGGCCCTCCAACAGAGGCGCAGCGGTCAGAAACACCCGTCAACCGACCCATTGGAAACACTTCGAACACGCTGGCGACAGATCGGAAAGCTGCAACAGACCAGACAACAGCGCACGGGCAAGGACCGAAACGGCGGAAAGGGCAGGCTTCCCACTTTCGACTGCGCAGTCCGGATGTCGCGCAGCCGAAAGTGGGAACCAGCCCAAACAAGGTGGAAGACGCGGCTCTTTGCAACTTCGATGAAGGATGTCCCATGACACTTCAAACTGAAATCGCGCTGCCCTGTGAGAACTGGAAATCCCGTTTGAAAGTTGGCGATGTCGTCGCGTTTCGCTTTCCCCATGAAACGATGGGAGAGGATGATCCCAAGGTTCGGCCGTCGCTGGTAATTGATGTCGAGGAAATGGCGGGTGAGCGCTTTGCGGTTCTGGCCTACGGCACCACGAACCCGTGTCCACGCAAACAGGCCTATTGCGTTGATGTGCGGTCGGAAGAGGAGCGCGAACAGGCATCATTGCGGGCGCCGACACGCTTCAATGCCGCTCGACGCGTCTCCGTCTCCGTCAACAACAGCGGCTTCGACAGAAACTCCGCGGGGACGCCCGTATTGGGTGAACTCGCCGACGCAGCGCTGGATCGGCTTCATCGCGTTCGCGCACGACTACATGCAGAACGAGATATCCGGCGCTCCCGCAGGTTCGGACGCAGAGGCTCGGGTCGTAAGATACGCGCCGTCACGGTTGAAACGCGTCGCAAGGGACGGCCGGATACGCAGGAGGTGCGCTATGTATGATAGCAACGCGCAGCAGTTATTGCCGATCGAAGCGGCGATCCTCGAAGCGCTGAACATGGTGCCCTCAGCGTCAAAGGCACTCGACATGCTGATCGACAATCTGGAACCCAGCGGCGCGCGCATAGCCTATCGTTTTGGCTCGCGCCTCCGTGCGGGCGAAATGTTCGGTGATCGCGATCTCGACGATCTCGAATCTCTGCTCCAGCCTGTCTTGGCTGAGATAGAAGATGGATGGGTAAGCGAGGTGATCGCAGACGAGCATTGCCCGGGCGGTGCTTGGATCAACAAGCGGCTGACAAATCGGGCAGCCGAACTGAACCTGACGGTTGAACCTTTGGTAACGCTTCGCAGGCGTCTTCAACTCATCCAGAACCTGCGTCGTGCCGACCGCATATCTCGTCGAGTGATCGCAGAAGCGCAGACTTAGCCTGCCGCTATCGGAGAGCGTTTCTCGCTCTCCGAACCGTTCGGATTAAACTGCGTTTCTAAATTTTCTAAAGGAGACCGATCTCACGCTCGTTGAAACATAAAGCGAGCACCATGACAGTTCAAAAACCGATCCAAACCGATTTTTCGATTTGTGAAGAGATCACCAAGTCCCCAGCAGCAAAGCAAAACCCGACGCCAGATGTTGGTTTGCTTGAGCTCGTCCGGGAATTGGCCCGGGCGGCAGCACAACAAGACGCGAGGAACTCGAGAGAATGCAACGCCGCGCTGCGATCTACGCCCGCTATTCGACCACGCTCCAGTCGGAGCGCTCCATTGAAGATCAGGTGGAGCTCTGCCGACGCTACCTGACAAGTGAAGGCTATAGGGAGGTCCGGACATTCGAAGACAGGGCCAAAACCTCTGAGACTCTGATTGGGCGAGTTGGTTTTGCTAATCTTCTCGAAGCGGCGAGTGCGGGGGAAATTGATGCACTGGTCGTGGAGTGTGTTGATCGGATCAGCCGGGACGCAGGTGATCTTCATAAGGTGCATAAACTGCTTAGCTACGCTGGCGTCGAAATCATTTCAGCCAGCGAGGGGGTACAGTCGGAACTCCAGATTGGCCTTCGCGGCTTCGTCGGTACGGTTTTCCTCAAAGATCTGCGTGAAAAAGTGCATCGCGGAATGTCAGGCAACATAGCCAAAGGTTTGAGTGCCGGCGGTAAGGCTTATGGTTACTCACCTATTGCGGGAAAACCCGGGGAGCTCCAGGTCAAGGCACACGAAGCGGAAGTTATTTGCCAAATCTATAAGGCCTACGCAGAAGGAGCCTCCCCGCGAGATATTGCTCATGATCTCAACGCTCGCGGTGAGTTACCGCCTCGTGGGACGAAGTGGAACGCGTCAACGCTGAACGGAAACGGCAAGCGCGGCTACGGTATTCTCAGAAATTCCCTTTATGCTGGCATACTCGTTTGGGATCGCGTCAAAATGGTACGAAACCCGACAACAGGCAAAAGGGTCAGCCGTGAAAAGCCGGTCAAAGACTGGAAATTTGCGGAAGTTCCGCACCTTCGTATTGTCGAAGAGGAACTTTGGGACGCAGTTCAGCGGCGTTTGGCCACGCAGTCTGCGGCCAAGCGATCGGGAAAATCGACCCGAAACCCTGTGCGCCCGTTCTCGGGGCTGATCAAATGCGGGTGCTGCGGTGGCGGCATGTCGATTCATGACAGAAACGGCAATACCATCCGCATCCGTTGCTCAACGGCCAAAGAGAGTGGCTCCTGCAACAATAACGGGAAGGTTCGCCTCGACAAGATCGAGAGCGCTCTGCTGACCGAACTGCGAAAGGAGTTGTCTGAGCCAACCTACATCGATGAGTTCATCCGCACCTACAATGAAGAACGTCGCAAACTCAACGCAGCGGACAAACCGGACAGGAAGAAGCTCGAACGCGCTTTAGCAGAAGCTAACAAGCTGCTATCGCGCCGTATCGAGCTTTTTGAGATGGAAATTCTTGAAGGAGTCGAAGGCGAGGCAAAGTTGACCGAGGCCAAAGAACGCGCCTCAGTTGCCGCGGACGTATTGGCCAGCTTTGACGAGAAGGAGAAGGCGCTCGAATTCAATCCTGCGACAGCATCCAGTTATGTCACGGCACTGGATGAAATGATCTCTTCCATGCAGTCGCATGACGGCAATCCGAATCCAAAAGCACGTGATGCGGTGCGCGGCTTGATTTCGGAGATCGTTGTGTCTCCGACCGAGGAAGGCGGCGTGCCGGTCGAAGTGAAAGGCCGCCTTAGCGCCCTGGTTTCAAACCGTTCCAAAAAAGTGGGGGGTTTAGTGGTAGCGGAGGAGGGACTTGAACCCCCGACACGCGGATTATGATTCCGCTGCTCTAACCAACTGAGCTACTCCGCCTTGAGTGAGAGGCGATGTAAGCGAGGGGCCGGTGAGGGTCAAGAGGGAAATCACGCTACTTGGGGATTTCTTTCAAAGGCTCAGGCACCCGGTTCTGCTTGGGCGGCTTCGAAGCGGTCGTGGCGTTCACCATCTTGCGGATAAACGCCGCACATATCTCTGGTTCCGTGATCAGGATCATATGCCCTAACCCGTCCAGCTCTTCATAACTCAGGCCAAACTTGGTCATCGGTGGCCCGTGAAGGGCAGGGGACAGGAGCGCGTCTTGACGGCCATACAATATACCCCCGGGCACGGACAGTTCCGGATATCTGGCAACCTGTGCATCGCAACTGGCATCCAGCCCCGCAACGTCTTGCGAGGCCGTGACAAAGGCCGATGGGCGCAACCCAAGCGCACCGCCTGCACGGTCAAGAAAGTCATTTGGTGGGGTTTCAGGGCCAAATGCCACGCCCAGACTGTACGGCGCTGTTTTTGAGGCCATGGGCACCGCAATTGTGTTGGCGATCAGGCTGCGCAGCCATTCTGACCGGATATTGAGCGGTTTAAAGATCACCGGAGTTTCGGGCAGCCTGTGCGTCACGGGGGCCAGCAACGCCAGCCCCGATATTCGTTCGGGGTGGTCCAAAGCCAGCGCCAGCGACACTGCGCCACCCAGTGAATGTCCGACCAGTACGGCCTGATCCACACGTTTGATTTCGAGAAACTCGGCAATCATCGCCGCCTGATGCGGCAATTGTGCCAGTTCTGCCGTGTCGCGGGTTGAATATCCGCAGCCGGGACGATCCAGCGCAATGACGTGGTATTCTTCGGCCAGTTGATCGGCCAAGGCGTAGGTGAAATGCTGTAATTGTCCCGCCAAACCATGGATAAGGACCAGCGTTTGTGCGTCAGGATTGCCCTTTTCCACATAGTGGATGCTGCCGCCCTGCACAGGCACGATCTGGCCCATTTGTGGCACGGTTCTAAGCCCCTGACGCGTAATCAGCCGGGTCCACAGAGCCATAGCCAGAAGAAAAACGACACAGGCTGCAATCAGGCTTAGAATAAGTGTCATCTGGCTGGCTCCTGCCCAACGAGGGTGTATTGTTCCAATCCCGACTGTGCCATACGCGCTTGAAATTCGCCAACAGTCCCTGGCCATAAAGTCGTGTTCTTGCCGTCTTCGTCAATGTACCAGGATGTACATCCCCCGGTCTGCCAGACACTGTCGGCGTGACGGTCCTGCATCTCTTGCGTGAAACCCGCCTGTTTCGTCGCATCCGGTGTGATTGCGGAAAACCCCTTACGCTGCATCTCGCTTAGGACGCGGCCGATATGACCGACCTGCGCCTCGATCATCAGCACGACCGAGTTGTGGCCCAGACTTGTATGCGGGCCCAGAAGGGTAAAGAAATTGGGAAAGCCTGAAATTGCTGTGCCCAGATGTGCGTTCATGCCGTCTGCCCAGGCTGTTCGTAGTGTCACGCCATCTGCGCCAGTGATGTCCAGCCGCTCGACCACATTGGTCACGTGAAACCCGGTGCCCCAGATCAGCGCATCGGCTTGGACTTCAGTGCCATCCGACGCGATGAGAGTATCCCCATCGATGCGGGCAACACCCTGTGGCACAACGCTGACATTGTCGCGGGCCAGGGCTGGATACCAGTCGTTCGAGCTGAGGATACGTTTGCAACCAATCTGATAGTCGGGTGTCAGAATACGCCGTTCTTCGGGGTCGGTAATCGCCCGCTCCAGCGATTTGCGCCACATCTTTAGGGCAAAGTTCATCGCCCGTTCCTCGCCCCTGAAAACGCGGTGGCGGAACTCGAAAAACATGAAAATCAGTTTGCGCCGGATACGTGGCAGTAAGGGAAGGCGGGCATATAGCTTGCGCACCCAAGGCGCGATTGCGCCATCCGGGCGCGGCATGACGTAAGGCGCGCTGCGCTGAAAGATGGTGACGTGACGCGCAACCTTGGCAATCTCTGGTACGAATTGAACGGCCGACGCCCCGGTGCCCACAACCGCCACGCGTTTTCCAGTTAGATCAACGTCGTGATCCCACTGGGCCGAGTGGAAACAGGGGCCGGGAAAACTGTCCGCGCCGGGAAGATTTGGAATGCTGGGATGATGCAGCGCTCCGATGGCCGAAACCAGAAACCGGGCCGACCACAGCTGCCCGTCGACGGTTTCAACCTGCCAGCGCGCGCCATCCCATCTGGCCGATTTCAGTTCCTGCCCGAAATGGCACAGGTCATACAGCTGCTCTCGCTGCGTGACATCCTTCAGGTAGGCCTGAATTTCAGCGCCTTCGGCATAAGCGCGGCTCCAGTGCGGATTAGGGTGGGTCGCCATGGAATAAAGATGCGACGGCACATCGCAGGCGACACCGGGATAGGTGTTTTCGCGCCACGTACCACCGATATCATCGGCTTTTTCCAGAATGGCGATATCCTTGATGCCGCGTTTGCGTGCCTCAAGCGCCATCGTCAGCCCAGAAAACCCGGCGCCAACAATCAGCATCTCTGTCATGTGGTGCATTTCTGCGCCCCTCCCGAAACAACCATACGGGTACCTGTTGCAGATGTATGCACATGATTGACTGTGAAGCAGGTCACTTAACGAAAGGTAAACAAAGGTTCATTTGCGCTGCGCGAGCTAAAATCGTGGAATGTGGTCAGTGTCGCTTCCTGCAAGCACATATCGCAATCAGAGAGGTGATCGCTCTGCGAATCCGCCAATTTGTTTGAAAATTGGAGGATTGCCCTTTGACTACTCGCACTGCCGCGCGGTCCGGCGGACGCTCCGCCCGCCGCGCCCAACGTACCGCTCCGAATTTTACCATGCTGCCGGGTCTGACCCGGGGCATTCCTGTCTGTGAAGTCATGGACGGAAGTCAGGTCGAACGCATCGACAATGCGGCGATGGATATTCTGGAAAACGTGGGCGTTCAGTTTCGCGACCCCATCGCGCTGGAAGACTGGAAGAAAGCTGGCGCCAAAGTTGACGGAGAGCTGGTCTATCTGGATCGCAACATGGTGCGCGAGCTGATTTCGACCATTCCGGCGCAATTCACGTACCATGCGCGTGATCCGCAAAAGAACCTTGCGCTGGGCGGCAAGCACTCAATTTTTGTGCCGATGACCGGGGCCCCCTTCTTGCGCGATCTGGATGACGTGCGCCGGAACCCGACGCTGGACGACTTGGCGATGTTCCACAAACTGTCGCACATGATGCCCGCACTGCACAGTTCGGCCCACCATATCGTTGAGCCCTACGATCACCCGATCAGTCAGCGGCATCTGCGCATCACCTATTCGTCGATGAAATACTCGGACAAGACCTTTATGGGCATGACCACCTCGCCCAAGAATGCCGAGGACGTGATGGATATGTGCGCCATTCTGTTCGGCGAGGATTTCATCGATGACCATCCAGTCACCACCGGCAACTGCAACGGCAACAGCCCTCTGGTCTGGGATGAAACAATGCTGGGCGCGATGCGGGCCTTCTGCCGTCGCAACCAGCCGGTTTTGTGCTCGCCCTTCGTTCTGGGTGGCGCGAACACCCCCGCATCGGTGCCCGCGACCGTGGCACAATTGACCGCCGAGGCGCTGTCGGCGCTGGCCTACACACAGGTGGTTCGCAAAGGATGCCCGGCAATTTGGGGGCATTACCTGTCGACCGTGTCGATGAAATCCGGTGCGCCGATGGCAGGTACGCCTGAAATCAGCCTGATGAATTTCATGATCGGTCAGATGGCGCGGTACTATGACGTGCCATGGCGCACCTCGAATACGCTGGGCGGGGCCAAGACGTTTGACGCGCAGGCGGGATACGAATCCGCCACAACGCTTAGCGCGGTTATCCACGCCGGAGCCAACTATATCTGGCATTCGGCAGGCTGGAACGAGGCGGGCATGCACTGCTCGACCGCCAAGTTCATCGTTGACGCGGAACAATGCGCGATGGCCTACCGGATGGCGGAAGGTCCGAAATGGCACGACTTCGATCAGGCCCTGGCAGCGGTTCCGGATGTCGGCCCTGGCGGCCACTATCTGGGTCATCCGCACACGCAGGACAATTTCCAGACCGCATTCTTCATGCCGGAACTGTTCGACAATAACTCGATCGAACAATGGGTGGCGGAAGGTGAGGTGGAAATCACCGAGCGCGCCTTGAAACATGCCCGGAAATTGCTGTCTGAGTATCAAGAACCCAAACTGGACGAAGCCAAAAACGAAGCGCTTCTGGACTATATCGCGCGCCGCGAGAGGGAAATTCCGGCTGCGGATGAGTTGAACCAGACATACTAACATATACTCCCCGTACTGGCCCGCCCGCATTCCGGGCGGCTCCTTTTTCGTTCAGGACAAGTAAACAACATGAAGATCGCAGAACTCCACATCTACAGCCACGACCTGCCGGTCAAAGACGGACCCTATACTATGGCCAATGCCGAGGTTTGGTCGCTTGATACCACGCTGGTGAAAGTTGTGGCCGATAACGGGTTGGTGGGTTGGGGCGAAACCTGCCCGGTTGGTCCGACGTATGCTGAGGCGCACGCTAGAGGTGCCCGCGCTGCGTTAATTGAAATGGCCCCCGGCCTGGTCGGCACCGAAGCGTTGCCCCTGACCCTGCACCGCCGGATGAATGGACTGTTGAACGGGCACTCGTATGCGAAAGCGGCTATCGATATCGCGGTGCATGATCTGTTGGGCAAGCATCTAAACGTTCCGGTCTGCGATCTGCTGGGTGGAGCAACCACGGACAAGGTGCCGTCCTACTATGCCACTGGCGTCGGCGCGCCCGACGACATTGCCCGACTGGTCGCCGAGAAAATGGCCGAAGGCTACCCGCGTCTGCAGATCAAGGTCGGGGGTCGCCCGGTCGAGATTGACATCGAAACCATCCGCAAGGTTTGGGACGTCGTCAAAGGGTCGGGTGTGCGTCTGGCCGTGGACGGCAACCGGGGCTGGACCACGCGCGACGCTTTGCGGGTTAGCCGCGAGTGCCCGGAAATCCCTTTCATCATGGAACAGCCCTGCAATACTATCGAGGATCTGCAGAAGATCCGGCATCAGGTCACACATGGCATCTACATGGACGAAAATAGCACCAGCCTGAACACGGTGATTTCGGCAGCGGGGACGGGTTTGGTCGACGGGTTCGGGATGAAAGTTACTCGGATCGGCGGTTTGCACCCCATGCGCGCGTTCCGCGATATCTGCGAGGCCGGCAACCTGCCGCATACCTGTGATGACAGTTGGGGTGGAGACATTGTCGCCGCAGCCTGCACCCATATCGGCGCAACCGTTCGACCCGGCCTTCTGGAAGGCGTCTGGCTTGCCGCGCCTTATATCGAAGGAAATTACGATCCCGAAAATGGCATTCAGATCAAAGGCGGACATATCGAACTGCCGACCGGGCCGGGGCTGGGCGTGGTGCCTGATGAAAGCCAACTCGGCAACCCGATTGCATCGTTTTAATTGTGGATGACTTTATGAACCTGAATGGAAAATCGGCTCTGGTCACTGGCGCAGCCGGTGGTATCGGGGCGTCAATCGTTGAACGCTTGCGCGAAGCTGGTGCCCGGGTCTCCGTCGCAGATCGGTCAGTCGATGATATCGAAGCCGAAGCGCATTTGCCCGGAGATCTGCTTGATCCAAACTATGCCGACAACCTACCTCAGGCCGCCGCTGCGGCGCTGGGTGGGCTCGACATCGTGATCAACAACGCCGGCGTCATCACGCGCGGGTCGGTCGCGGATACATCCGATGCGGATTGGTCGCTGTCACTGGGTGTCAATGTCGAAGCCCCTTTCCGCATCTGTCGCGCTGCAATTCCGATCATGGCTGAAACTGGCGGTGGCGCCATCGTCAACACCGCGTCGTGCTGGGGTCTGCGCCCGGGGCCTGATCACGCGGTCTACTGCATGACCAAGGCCGCCATCGCCTCTTTGACTCAATGCATGGGCATGGACCACGCGCATCAGGGAATCCGCATCAATGCCGTATGCCCGAACGAAGTGAATACTCCGATGCTGCGTTCAGGTTTTGAAAAGCGCGGCTTTGATCCCGATACGGCCGTGGCCGAGCTGGGCCAGACCGTGCCGCTGGGCCGCATAGCCGAGCCAGAGGATATCGCGGACGTCATCATGTTCCTTGTCTCGGACGCGTCGCGCTATGTTTGCGGCACGCTGGTTGAGGTCAACGGAGGGAAACCCGTTTCATGAAGCGGTACGATGGAAAAGTGGCGTTGGTCACAGGCGGGCGCAGCGGTATTGGCCAAGCCATCGCCCGACGTTTGCAGGACGACGGCGCACAGGTCTTCACCGCCCAACGTGGCGAGGACACGGAATTCCACGGCATCGCTGCGGATTTCACCGATCCTGACAGCCCTGCGCAAGTGATCGACGATGTGATTGCCCAAGCCGGACGCCTTGACGTGTTGGTCAATAATGCGGGAATGATGCAGGAAGCCACGGTCGAGGACATGAGCCTTGACGATTGGCACCGTAACCTGATGGTCAACCTGACTGTTCCGTTCCTGATGATCAAAGCTGCGCTGCCTTATTTGCGCGAAACTAAAGGCAGCATCGTCAACACCGGATCAATCGAAGGTTTGGGCAGCAACCCGGGTCACGCTGCCTATTGCGCATCAAAGGCGGGACTGCACGGCCTGACCCGTGCCGTAGCAGTGGATCATGGGAGTGAGGGCATCCGCTGCAATGCCGTTGCGCCCGGTTGGATAGATACCGATCTAAACGAAGATTTCATCGAGTCTATGGCCGATCCCGTTGCATTCCGCCGTGACATTGCCAACATTCATCCCGTCGCCCGCACGGGTCGGCCCGAGGAGGTTGCGGCCCTGGTTGCATTTCTGGCCTCGGAAGACGCAGCCTTTATAACCGGTCAGGTCTATACGGTGGATGGCGGGCGCATGGTCAAGCTCAGCTTGCCTTGACGCCCATTTGTCACTCTTTTCCGGATCGCCCTTCATTCCAGATCAGATAATTGTTCGCGCGAAGCGAGGCGAATGGCTCGGACGGTAGGCGCTGAAGGTCGGGCCGCGCCGGAAAGTGTTTCGCAATCTCTGAGCCACATTGCAGTACCAGTTCTGCGATGCCCATAGCTGCCGGAAATGCGTCGCACCGATGTGCCCATCGGATCCGCCGGTATCACCGACCAGCGCGATTGCTCGCCCAGGGTCTTGATTTGCGCCTCGGTCAACGGTGCCGAGATCGAGGTGTAGAGGCAGATGTGCATAAGCTGTCGCTGAAGAAAACCTAAGCTTTCCAGATGGCCATTGTTGGCCAGAATAATCCGTCCGGTGTTGACCTTAGCCTTGCCCGTGTGAACCACCCAGCCTGCGCGCAGTTTGGTCAGATGCTCGGCAAAGGCGCGATTATGCGCATCGCCCGCTTTGGTCGCGGCGGCATTGTATTTGTCGCAGGGGTCGAACATTTCCTGGGGCAGGGCGCAGTCTGCGGCCACCTCGGTCGCAAAGGCGATGGCTATTCGGTTCAAATCGCGTCATTCGACTGCCTCGTCCGCATCATCGGCCAGATCGATCCAGATGATTTTTAGCTGGATGTACTGATCATGCGCGTGGACCGAGTTGTCACGACCGCCATAGCCCGACTGCTTATAGCCGCCGAAGGGTG
This sequence comes from Ruegeria sp. CDSA021, assembly GCF_059612325.1. NCBI lineage: Bacteria > Pseudomonadati > Pseudomonadota > Alphaproteobacteria > Rhodobacterales > Roseobacteraceae > Ruegeria > Ruegeria sp. CDSA021. The sequence continues at coordinate 15,722 of NZ_JBXWQJ010000007.1, read as the reverse complement.
TGGAGATGTCGCCCTTGCCAAAGCAGTTGACCGTGACGGTACCTGCCCGGATCGCCCGCGCGCCACGAATGGCATTGGCGGTGAAGATCGAGGCGCACAGGCCGTATTCGGTGTCATTGGCGATCTTGATGGCCTTGTCAAAACCCGACGCTTCAATCACCGACAGGACCGGGCCAAAGATCCCTTCCCGCGCCAGGGTCGCGTCGTTGCCGGACACTTCAACGACTGTGGCCTCAACAAAGCCTTTATTGGCCTTGCCACCGATCACCACTGTCTCAGCCTGATCCAGATAACCGCAAACCTTGTTATAGTGGCCTTCGCTCACCAACGCGCTCCAACAGGTCCGCTTTGACGTCCTTATGCACAATCAGAAGGGGCGAGGCCGAACACCCCGCCGCCAGTGGCTGGGTTCACTGTCTCAAAGGTCTCGCCTGAGATCGCAGGGCGGAATGCGCCGTCGATGAAAGCCCCGGTCGGCAGGGTCAGGCCTGCGGCGATGGATTTGTCTTCGTCCTGTGTCAGCAGATTTATGTCTCTTACCCTTCAGCCACGATGTCAGCGATTGTCTTCTTCAGCACGCGCGTTACCTGTTCCAGCGCACGCTTGTCGTCTTTGGTCAGACCCTTCAGCGGGGGCCGCATCGCGCCCGCGTCGATCCCGTTCATGGTGACGCCGTGTTTGATGGTCTAGATGAACTTGCCACCCTGTTCCAACACCCGCATCAGCGGCAACATCGCGGGCCAGCAGATGGATCCGGTTGATGTCGCCCGAGCTTTCCTTGATGCCGCAGAAGTTCCGGCAGCGGCCCACGCGGTCAAGGAATTCCCTGCCCATCATTGTGCCGGTGCGGTGCGGATAATTGTACAGCACCACCGGAAGATCAGCGGCCTTGTCGGTGGCCAGCGCGTTCAACGCGTTTTCCCGGTCGGTTGGTACCGAATAGGGCGGGCTGGCCAGCAGGATCACATCTGCACCGATCTCACGCGCGCCCAGACGCAGGATCGCCCCGTACACCATTGGTGCGGCAAGGAAGAAGTCGCGCAGCGTGGTATGAGACATCTCGGATTCGCGGGCGCTGCGGTTTGTGCGCAGATCAAGATAGCCTTCCCCTGCCAATTGCCGGAACACCTCGCGCAGCGGGGTGCGCGACAGGCCAAACTCATCGGACAAATGCGCCTCGTCCAGATCCGTACCTGGCTGCAATCGTCACGTCAGGATGGATGTTTTCAGATGCTCTCGTAATGCGTCCTTGCGCGATTTGGCTTCGTCTTTCATGCCCAGAACTCGTCCCTTCTGCATGGCGTTCGATTCGCGTGCGGTCGCCGTTATGTATCCTAAGAAAATATAACTTTTATACAGAAAAAATCCGTGCAGCATGGGCCCCGCAAAATAGACTCACCTTCGGGCGCTGCCCCAAGATCAAAACGGGAAAGCTCATGCCAAAGACGCGGCGCATCACATTTGTCCTGGTCGAGGAGTTCTCGCACCTCGCGTTCTCCTGCGCGGTCGAGCCATTGCGGATTGCAAACCTCGTCAGCGGGGAAGAACTTTACAGTTGGAACTTCGTGTCCGGGCACGGTGAACAGGCAGTTTGTTCCAATGGATCAGTCACGTTGGTGCATTCCGGGCTGGAAAACCTGACCAAATGCGATCAGCTATTTGTGCTGTCGGGTATTCACATGCGTAAGCACGTGACCCGACCCCTATTGGCAACCCTGCGACGCGAACGCGCCCGTGGCACGCCCATCGGGGCCCTGTGTTCGGGTGCCTGGGTATTGGCCGAGGCCGGCTTTCTGGGCGGAATGCAGGCTGCGATCCACTGGGAGTACCACGACGCCTTCATGGAGGCGTTTCCCGAGGTCAATCTGGTCCGCAGCGTGTTTGTGGCAGACGAAAAGCACATTACTGCGTCTGGTGGTACTGCGACAGCAGACCTGATGCTGCACCTTATCGAGCGCGATCATGGCGAAGAGCTGGCGATCGATGTGGCCGATCAGATGGTCTATAACGCGGTACGAAATGCAACGGCGAAGCAGCGGGTTTCGCTGCAATCACGCAACGGGATGCGCAACGCGCACCTCGCCAAAGCGATCAACATCATGCAGGACAGTATCGAAACTCCGGTCTCGCCGTCGTTCATCGCAGAAGAGCTTGGCATTTCCACCCGACAGCTTGAGCGGCTGTTTGGCAAGTACCTGAACACCTCTCCCAAGAAGTACTTTATGGAAATGCGGCTGGAGCGCGCCCAGAAGTTGCTGCTGCAAACCGAGGCTTCGGTCACCGAGATCGCCATCGCGTGCGGTTTCGAAAACCCGGGCCACTTTTCGCGCGTGTACCGATCCAGCTTTGGTGTCACCCCTCATGCGCAGCGCAACAAGATCGACTAAGTCTTTGTGAAAGATAATTTCGGTATCCAATACGGCAGGGGATGCCGCGCTTTGTGGTCCTCGGTGAACCTGAACGGGCATCCCCCTAACCCTGCCGAGATACCCCCTCATTAAAACTGGACTAGTCAACAGATCGGCAGAATGATGCATCAATAGATATGGAAATTGGCATAAGTATTACGAGAACTTGTCATACATGAGTTTCTTATGCCCTTATTCCTTAATCTTTGCCTCAATTCGTCGCGTAGGACTTCAGATGGAGGGCTGCGAAACAGCAGAAATGCCCGTAAATCGGAGCGTTCACTACTGTTTCGGACATTGTTTTGTGGGGGATGGTGCTGCTGGAGAGAATTGAACTCTCGACCTCTCCCTTACCAAGGGGTAGGCACTGATTTTCCCTAGTTTCGCAAAATGCCGTTTAGCCCTTGTAAATAAGGAGTTTGATCTCTATCTCCGACCGTAAGGCCCCGCCGATATTCGGGGCGTTTCGCTGCAAAAGTCCGGAAAAAGTCCGGAAATTTTCCGGATGAATAGGGATTTTATAATGTCCGTCAGTCTCGTTTCGGCCCGCGCCCGTGCCAGTTTGGCCCCGCGTCGTGAGCCGTATTATGTGCGCCTTGGCGATGGTGTTTCGCTTGGCCTGTATGTGGGGGCCAAGGGTGGCCGCTGGACCGCCCGTGTCGCTAATCCCGTTGGTCGCCCTAAGTGGCTGACCGCAACCATTGGTGCCGAGTCGTCCCTGTCCTATGCCGAGGCGTCCGACGCTGCCCGAGCTTGGGCCGCTGGTGCCGTTGTTCCTTCCCATGATCCGACTCCGACTGTCCGTCAGGCTGTCGACTCGTGGGTGGCTGGTAAGGCCGCTGACAATCCCCGTGCTGCGTCTAAGACGCGCGCCGGGTGGCAATCCCATGCTGACCGCTTGGCCGCGTTTCTGGGTGAGGGTGCGCGCCTGTCCGATGTGACTGCTGCCGACCTGACTCGGTTCCGTGACCGTCCCGCCGACCGTGGCGCAGTCCGTGCCGCCGCAACCGGGAATCGTGACCTCGCCGCCGCCAAGGCAATGCTGACCGCAGGGGCCGACGCTGCCGGGTATCAGGGGCCGCGCGCTTGGCAGGACGCCCGTGCCCATTCGTCCACCGTGGTCAATCTGGCCCGCGCCGATCAGACCGACGCCGCAGAGGGACTCGGGGGCCGCGCTTTGGGTTTGGATGATATGCGCCTGTTTCTCGAATCCGCTGCTGAGTTTGTCAGTCCTGAGTTTGCGACGTTCTGCCGGGTGATGTTCCTGACCATGCAGCGACCCCGCGCCCTGATGATGGCCGATTGCCGCGACTTCTATTCGCGCGACGGTCGCTGTTTCCTGCGTCTGCGCTATGGCAAGAATAGCCGTAAGCGTGGCGCTATTGAGATTGAGCTTTTCGATGAGGTGGCCGCGCTGTTGATCGAACTGACCGATGGACGCCCGCGCAATGCGCCGATCCTGACCGATGAGACCGGGGCGCGATGGTCCGAGGATTTCCAGAGGTATAGATTCCCCCGCGCGCTGGACGCTGCCGGGATCGACCCCGAGGGCCTGACCTTCTATTCGCTGAGACATTCGGGGATTAGTTGGGCCGCGCTGCCCTTGGCGCAGGGTGGGGGCGGTCTGGACGTGCTGACGATTGCACAGTGTGCGGACTCCTCGCCTGAGATTATCGGTAGGCATTATTTCCGCCGCCAGACCGGGATAGGGCCGGGGCCGGGACTTTGACGGCTTAATCAGATTTTCGGATGATCTGGGTGGTAAAGTCGATTTGTAATCAGTAAAGGATTCAGTGGGTTGGCGCGCGATCAAGGTTCCAATGGTTAAAGGATTACGATTGGCCTTGACTGCCGCCGATAGACCAAACTCGGAGCCAAAATAGTCCATGAATGAGATACGGAAGAAGTTCACCAGTGAACCGGTAGGTTCGATTGGATTGCTGATCGCGATCGCTGCTGTAATACCTGCGTATTTAACGCTTTTTAAGAGTCAAAACTACGCGTTCGACTTCACATGCACTGAAGTTACTCCCGACTCAGAAGCGGTTTTGATCCCCGGCCACGGGCAATATCACGACTTCATTGGAATTCGTACGCGGTGCGACTTCAGTAATCTTGACGATCAAACGATCTCAATAAAGTCCTTTGAAGCGACAGCCATTTATGAGGGTTACGAAGACTATACCTATGTGTTCGAAACTCCATATGGAGAGATCCCGGAGGACTTGGGCTTTGATTTCCCCAATGACAAAGCCGCACGTGCCATTTCAGCAGGTGAAGCTTATCTTTTCGACGAGGTTTTCATGGTGCCGGTTAATAATGATTGGGCGGAGAGTGAGAATTGTTCAGAGGTGAGTTATTACGGTTCTATGCCACTCTGGAAGGCCTCGAATTGTTTTCGGGACGTCCAAAGGCACTGTTTCAAGGACTACTTGGACGGGATGGAGTTTTGGGGTGGAGCTGGTGGCGCAAAGCCTTACCGCGCTTTGGCACTTCGTTTGAAACTGGGGAATAATACCTACGCACGTGCGTCACTCGAATTGAGTTGGGCGTACGATTTGCATGACAGTCCGTCTCTGGTTCCAGAATGTCCAAACCCTGACAAAACTTTGCCGGTGGAGGGTAGAGAACTGAAACTGGGGGATTAGCCTGTATCGGCTGCTTAAGCTGAAGGGGGCCGCAAGGCCCCTTATTCTTGCGAATTCGGCCTGGGCCTGTGTTAGGTCGCCAGTTTGAGGGCTTCGACCTTTTGCAGATCGTCCCGCAGGTCCGAGTTTGTGATGGCTGCAAGCCACGCGCCGAAATCGGTAAAGGTCTGGACCTTAACCGAGCCCGCGTATGTTTCGGTTTTGATGGTGTAGCGCGCCCGTGGTTTGCGCGCTGCCTTTCGTGGTCTGGTCATATGAATTCCCCCTGTTCTGCCGCTTTGGCCCGGTTATAGGCAATCAAGGCTTTGGCCGTTTTCATTGATTGGGTTTCGTGACCTTGTTTCCCTAGGGCGATGTGCGCCTTGTGCAGATCGTTCAACAGACCAAGCAAGGTCACATGAATCACTTTTGCGTCTGTCTGTTCTGTGGTGTTCATGCCGCCTTTCCCTTGCTGGTGATCTTGGAAACGTAAGCCTGACTGCACCCGAGAAATTCCGCGATCTGGCGTTGTGTCGGTTCTTTCCCGTCGCGCTGAGTGAGCAATGCCCGCGCATCGTCAACGGTCTGCGCCGTGATCTTGCCCGCGTCCATTGGTTCCGGTTCTTTCCCGGCTTCGAAGTCCGCCGCCTTGTCACTGGCAAAGATCAGGTGAATCGCGCTTTCCTGCGCTGTCGCCGCTGCCCTGTAGAGTGTGGCTGAGGTGAATAGATTCCGGATCACCTCAGTTTTAGCCGCGTCACGTTCTGGCCCGTCCAGTTTCAAGGCCGCGTTATAGGCCGCTTCACACATACGGACCACCGACTCGGCTTTGTCCCTGAGTGCTGCAGACCGTTCCGATTCGGCAATCGCAACGGTCTTTAACCCTGCCGCGCTGGTTACGTCAGGTTGATCTGACATTGTTTTCCCCTTTGGTTGTCAAAGCGAAATCAATCTAGCCGCGAAACGATACGAAAGGCAACGTAAAACAGCGAGAAAACCCCAAAGAAATATAGGGTTTTACTTTTTATTTTGGGAAAAAATTCGCTTGGCTAGGCGGTTATCGCGAGATTATCTTTGATTAAAACACGCCGCAAAAGGCGCGACCCTCTAAAGGATGTTACGAAATGTCAAAAGCTCAAAGGGTATACGCACGGTTTGAAAATGACCTTGGCCTAGGCCCGACCAAAACCGCCGAAATTCTGAAATCCGGGCAAGGCCCTGAAACCTTCCAACTTGGCCGCAACCGCATGGTGCGGGATGATGTTTGGCAAGAATGGGTTGACCGCGTAAGCGCGGGTGAAATCGACCTGAGTAAGTCCGCCCTGACCAAATCGGCTTAACCGCCGACCCTCCGACAACCTGAAACCCTCAACCTGGCCCGTGCCGGGACACACTCGGAGTCTGTCTGATGATCTGCACCGCCGCCGAACTTGCCCGCGTCCTGCCCCGTTCCAAGCGATCAGGCCGGGGCTATTCGGCACCCTGTCCCGCACACAATGACCGCCGCGCGTCTTTCACTTTCACCGACGCGCCGGGGGGTGGCATTCTGACCTGCTGTCACGCCGAATGCACACAAAAGGCGATCAGGAAAGCCCTGTCCGATCTGGGCCGGATCAAGTGGGCGAGGGGTGGCCGTTCCGGGTGGGTGGACCCTGTGCCAGACTTTCCGACCGGGGCCGATGATCTGGAACGGATCGACGCCGCCGCGCGCCTCTGGCACACGTCCCGCCGCATTGTCGAAAACGACCACGCCGACCGATACCTAAAAGGCCGGGGCCTGTCTGGACCGTGGCCCGTGACCTTGGGCTATCGACCGAACACGATGCACCCGGATGGGGTGGCGCTGCCCGCGATGGTGGCCCGTGTCGATTACGCGCAGGACGGGCGATTTCTGGGCGTTCACAGAACCTTTTTGACACTGGTCGGGGGTAAGACCACCCGCGACCCCGCAAAGGCTGCACACGGCCCAATTTCCGGGGGTGTGGTGCGTCTGGGTGCGCCGACTCCCGAACTGGCGATAGCTGAGGGGATCGAGTCCGCCCTGAGCGTGACTCAACTCTATGGCCTGACCTGTTGGGCGACACTCGGAACAAAGGGCCTGCTGGCCTTTGAACCGCCGCCCGATGTGCGAACCGTCCGCCTGTTTCTGGATGGTGACGAACCGGGGCGCAAAGCCGCCCGCCGATTGGCTGGCCGATTGGCCCGTGACGCTCTGCACGTCCTGTCACACGACCCCGGCCAAGGAAAAGATTTCAACGACATTCTGCAAGAGGAGTCCGCCGCATGAAACTGCCGGAAACAACGCCCGCCCGATCTGTTGAATTTATCGACCAATGCCGGGGCTTGGTGGCCGCTGATAACTGGTCCTATGCGCTGGACGAACTGCAAACGCCAGACGCACCCGCACACCTTCAACACTTCCGAACCCACCACCCGCAAGCGTGGATTCTGTTCTGCCGTTTCATGTCCCGTGTTGGCGGTATCCGTGCCGCGTGGCTGGCAAAGACTGCAAAGCGTGGCCGTTGGGGGGCTGGTTGCTATGAGTAAAAAGCAAACCCTGGGCCCACAACCACCTAAACCTAAAGAGGAAATCGACCCCCTAAAAGGGCTGATTGACCGCTGTAGACTGGACGCCGGGGCGATCTATGAACCGGAAACGCTGGACGCTCTGGCCGAACTGGAAGCCACCGACCGCGCGGCATTTGAGCGCCTGCGCGCCGACCTCAAGAGCAAGGCAAAGGTGGCGTTAACCCGGCTGGATGATGCCTTGAAACAGGCCACCGGGGGAAGCGCGCAGGATGAGGATTCCGCCGCCCGCGTCATGTCCGAAATCATAGCCGAGTCCGCGTCCCTGTATGTGGATCAGGACAACGAAGCCTTTGCCGATGTTTGGCGATTGGGCCACCGGGAAACACACGCCGTTTTGTCCAAGAATTTCCGGCATTGGCTCCGCACCGAATTTAAAAAGGTGACGGAATACCCGGCACCGCCTGACGCGCTGAACGCCGCCGCCGCTGATGCCGAGGCAATGGCGATTGAAGGGGGAGAACGCAGGGAAGTCTACACCCGAACCGCCCGCCTGCCTGACGCGCTTTATATTGATCCAACTTGGCCCGATTGGTCCGCTATCCGGGTGACTGCGACCGGGTGGGAAATCGACCCGGAACCGCCTGTCAGGTTCCGCCGTTCCAAGTCTCAACGCCCGTTGCCAATGCCCGAAATCGGGGGCGACATAACGCGGCTAAAACCGTTCCTGAACGTGGCCGCTGAATCTGACTTTACGCTGATTGTCGGATTCATCCTGTCCGCCTTTATGGGCCGGGGGCCGTATGCGGTTTTGCAGATGCTAGGCGAACACGGTTCTAGCAAGTCCACCGCCTGCGAAATCATTAAGGCCCTGACCGACCCGACAAAGGCCCCGCTGCGCAATATCCACATGACCGATGAGTCGCTGTTCATCATGGCGCAATCGTCCCTTGTGATGGGCTTTGACAACGTGTCGGGCATGTCTGCCGAAATGTCCGATAACCTGTGCCGCCTGACCTCTGGCGGGGGCCTGTCCAAGCGCGAGCTTTACACCAATGACGGGGAAACGATTTTAGAGGCCGAGCGGCCCATATTGTTGAACGGGATCACGCAACACGTCACCCGCGCCGATTTGGCGTCAAGATTGATCCGGGTAAGGCTGGCCCACATTCCCGACGAAAACCGAAAAATCCGGGGCCGGGTTTGGGCCGAGTTTGGAAAGGTCCGTCCGGTGATATTCGGGGCCATTCTGGAAGCCTTGGCCGAGGGTATGGCAAACGCTGAAAAGGTCGCCCGGTTAAATCGAAACCTGCCCCGGCTGGCCGATGTAACGCTGTGGGTGGAAGCCTGCGAAACTGCGTTTCAACCGTTTGGCACCTTCTATCAGGCATTCAATGAATCGCTTGATCTGGGCAATTGGGAATTGATCGAAGCCGACCCCGTGGCCGAGGCCGTGATTTCCCTTGGCGGGGATCAACCGGGCGAGTGGGAAGGGTCTGCAACCGACCTATTAGCGACACTGGCCCGCCTGACCCCGGACTCGGTCATTCAATCGAAGGCTTGGCCGAGCCTGCCAAACGTCCTTAGCAACCGCATCCGACGCGCCGAACCTGTGCTGAGGGGTGCGGGGGTGACTGTCGAATTTAACCGGGAAGGTGGAACGGGTAGCCGCACCATAAAATTTTATTTTTCCCGGCCCCCGGTCTGGGCTGGTGACGCGTCACACCTGTCACACCCGTCACAAAGAACCCCCGAGGGTGACGCCAGTGACGTAGATGACGCGTCACACGCGCAAAGTGGGGGGGCAGAAAAAAAAGAAAACGGGCAGGGGGCCTTTGACATATGACGCCCGCCGATTTCCTGGCCCGCGCCCGGTCAAACGGGTTCACCTTTGAACTGCAAGGCGACCGCATCCGGGTAACGCCGCCAGAGGGCCGCGAACCGCGCCCCGAGGGCTTGGCCTATCTGCGCGAAAACAAAGCCGCCTTTGTGCGTCTGCTACAGGCCGAAAACCTCGCCCGTTTGGAAGGGGTTAAGCCCACCAAAACCAAACCCAGGATTTCAAAGCCCCGGATTCCTGAGCTTCTACCGACACTTAAAGGCACGCTGAAAACCTGCCCGAGCCTGCGCCCGTCTAGCATCCTGTGGCGCGCGTTCTGGACCGTCCGCGATGGGGCGTATTACCCGACCCCGAAAGGGTGGGCCGAGGGCAACCCGCGCCCGATGCTGCGCGACTGTTTCAGGGAAACACACCGGGGCCGTTTGATCGTCCTGCGCCGTGTCGCTGCCAGGATCAATCTGCGCCCTGTGCCGCCCGATCTGGTGCGCGCTTGGATCACGATTTTAAGCCGCCTGATTATCGACCTTCACAACAAGCCACAGAGGGAATCCGCCAATGCGTGACCGATACAGAGTAACCGCAACGTGTGAATGTCCGACCGACAACACACACGGTTTTACCGCCGACGAACTGGACGGTTTGTCATTCATCACAACCGGACCCGACCGCCGAGTCTTTGGCCTGCCGGATCACTGGCGCGCTGTGATGGGCGACACCCGGAACGATCCGACCCAAGGCGACCTATTTGAAATGGACGCAAGCCAAAGGGCCATTTTCGGCCAAGCCAAATCCCGAAACTTTCAATCCGTTGTGGGCGTGACCTGTGACCTCTGCAACGCAACCGTGTGGAGTGCCAAATAATGCCGAAATATACCTTTGACGAACTAGCACTAGCGACCAAGGCCGCTTGCGCCCCTGTGCCTGAATATATCGGCCCGCTGGTCCCGTTTGCCGCCGATCTGGCAAAGGCCCACATTCCGCGCGTTCCGGTGATCCATAACACCGCGTCCGCCCTGACCGTTGACCACATTATGAACCGCGATCTAGCCCCGCGTTTTGCTGTCCGTCTGGCGACCGCGATTCAGGTGGCGCAAGGTGATCCGGCTGTGATTGTCCGTGCCTGTGAGTGGGCCGGGTTGAGCAATGGCCGGGTGTGGGTGGACAAGCTGGCCGACCTGACCCCGGATTTTGGCCGATGCTATCCGGCACCAGGGGAAAGCTGGCGGAACCTGCTTAAGCGCATTGAACGGGCAACCTGTGACCTGTCCACCGCAGAGCATGACCCCAAGCTAGTCCGCGCCCGTCTGGTCTGGGAAGGGGTGCCGAACCTGTCCGCTGATTATGGGGCGTTTCTGGCCGCTGTGGCGCTGCGCTGGCCGCATCAGGATTTCATGCAAACCAACACGCCGGGGCCTGTCCGAATTGCCCCTGTGTTTGGCCTGTCATTCGAGTCCGCCGTGGCTGTCCTGCGTGGCCTGTTTCACTCGTCCCTGTGTTCTTTCGATTGCTGCGCCTTGGCCTGTGAAATGCTGAGAATGCACGAACACGCACAAGGCAAAACCAAGCTGCACGAGAAACGCCCGCGCCGGGAAAAGCCTGTTGAACCGGGCAAGGCCGACAAGGTGGATTCCGTCCTGCAATACAATCCGGGTGAGGTGTCCAAGCCATGACCGCCAAAGCCAAAGACCCGGCCATGTACGAGTCGAATTTTGACCGTGCGCCCGCCGATCTGTACCCCACGCCGCCAGACCTTGCCCACGCCCTGACAATCGACCCACTAAGGCCCCTGATCGAAGGGGCCGAGGTGTGGGAACCCTGCCAAGGAACGCGCGCCCTGTGGCCCGCCCTGACCGCTGCCGGGGCCGCTTCTATCGTGGGTTCTGATCTGGTGGATTATGGGTGGCCTGATGCTGCGCCGACTGACTTTCTGGACGTGCTGTTTCCCCATGCCCGAACCATTGTCACGAACCCGCCATATAGCGCCGACTTTCCCCGGCTTATGGCCGAAAGGGCCTGTGAGTGGATCGACAAAGGAAAGGCCGATTCATTGGTGATGCTGTGCCGCTGTGATTGGGATTTAGCCAAGGGCAGAAAAGGGGTGCTGTCACACCCGGCTTATATGGGGGCCGTGCGTATGTGCTGGCGTCCATACTGGACAGAGAACCGCACCGCGTCCCCACGCCATAGCTACCAATGGCTTGCGTGGTCTGCCTCTGCCCTGCCTCACCTTGTCAGGCAATGGCACCACTACAGGCCAAGTGATGCTGACCTTGTGTCATTGGCCTAGGCCCTGACCGATGCAATGCGCGCGCTCTGTTTGCCAGTAGTTATGATAAGATCGACTCATGATAAGGATTCGTTATCATGTGATCGAATGTGTATACGATGCACATACACGCAACCCACTGACCAACCACGATATACTAACCCTTGGACGATTGACGTGGCAACAAAACACGGGGGGGTAGAGTTATGGCTATAGGCTTTGCTGCCAAGCGCGTCCCCAAGTTTTCGTGAATCGCTAATCCGAGTTGAAACCCCACTTTTGAGGCCCACCGATGCCAAGTAAACAACGCAAGCCGCACAAGAGCCGCAGCGATAGTTACGCCGCCGCCAATGAAGCCGCGAACCGTCCCGACCGTTCGCTGACCATGCCGGAAATCGAAACGATGCCGGGGGCCGATGGGCTGTCAGAATGGGGCGTCAACTTTGCCCGCAATTTGTGGCTGTCCCGCGATCAATGGACCGTTGCCGATCTGGCAGTGATTACTCAGGCCGCTTTGTGTGCCCAAAAGCTGCACGAAATGACCGCCGAATTAATGGCCGCGCCCCCTACCATTATGGCCGCAACGGGTGCGCCGAAACCGAACCCGATTTTTGCCGTGGCCGATACCCACCGGAACCGCCTTGGCCTGATGTTCCGCGACCTAGGAGTCCGGTTCAAAGACCGTGACACCCGCGCGAAAGAGGCCCCCGCACCGGACGAAATGCACATTCCCGAGGCCCGCGCCGATGATTGGCTGAAACGTCTACAGAAAGCCGGGGCCAAACAATGACCGAGATAAACGCCGCGCAATTGGAACGCTTGGCGGGTGGCCCTGTGGTCTGGCCTGATCAGGACCGCGAACCGCTGCTGTTTATCGCCTATGGGCGTTATTTGGCGGGGCGAATTGCCGAGGTTTTCGGGGCCGACATGGGCCTGCGCGCAAGCCTGCTTTACGGCACCGTTGCCGACCCGAAATGGTGGGATTGGTGCCGCGCCGATTCCGAGTGGATCAACCGCCGCCTAAAGGCTGATCTGCTCGCCTGTACAGAGGCATTGATTGCCGAAATCCAAGCAACAGAGGAGTCCGCCTGATGGAAATCGTAAACCCGTTTAAGAAATCGAAAGCGGCCACCTCGCCACCACACCCGCGCCGGGTGCTGCCAAAGCCCAAAGACCCAGACGCGGGGCAGATGTTCACCGCCTTGCGAAAATCCGGAATGACCACCACCGAAATAGGCGATTTGGTCGCGCAACGGCCCGACTATTGGGAAGGCAAATTGACCGCACCGGGCAAGGCAATGCTGGCCGACCTGAAAGCCGACATTGACCGCCGCCTAGATGGTCTGGAAGGCGACGAAAGGGCCGCAGAAATCGCCCGAATTGAGGCCGAACTTGACGCCAAATCAGGGGCCGCGCCGACCACCGAGGCCGAGGCCGACCACGCCGCCGAAAGGACGCTGCGCAAGGTGGCTGAATTTTGGTCTGTCCGGAACCGGAACCAAACCCAGGATTTAGGAATGTCCCCTAAAAATATGGCCGAAACGCCAAAACCACGGGTGCGCCTGCGCGCCGTTAACACTCGCAAATATTGAAAGGGGAAGTCATGAATAAACCACTGGTGAAAGGCGATCTGCACGACCCGCAGAACGAAGCCAAGGCGAAAAAGGCCCTATCAGATGCCGCCTATTCGTCCGCGCTGGAATTTGAGGCCGCAGGAATGCGCGACAAGGCCGGATTAACCAAGGCGCAAATCGCGCTGGAACGCCGAGTCGACGCGCTGGAAAGCCGCCCATTTGATGCAAAAGCAACCGTCAAACTGTTGCCGCCAGATCAGCCGAAAGATGTTGACCCGCTGGCAAAACTGCCCGACCCGAAAGCCGCTTTGGTGGCCGCGACCGCCGCTGAGTTTATGCGCCGGGTGAAGGGTTACGGAACCCATGCCGAATGGGTGGCAAAGTTTGTGCCGAAAGGCCCGAACTGTGAGGCGACAAAGACCGCCGCAAATAGCCTGTTGTTCAAATCTGCCACCAACCCCGGCACCACGACCGCCGCAGGATTTGGGGCCGAATTGGTGGATTCTGGCGTCCTGCCGATCTGGTTTGAAAGCCTGAATAATTCGGTTTACGCCGCGCTTGTGGCCCGTGGTCTGCGTCTAGAATTTGGAAAGGGCAACAATGGCCTCACAATGCCGCAAATGGCCGCTAACACAATGGCCGCAACGTGGGTTACTGAGGGCGGAACAATCCCCGTTGTTTCGGGTGCTGTTGGGTCGCAAGTGTTCTGGCGGAACAAGCTGGCCGCGATCAGCGTTTATTCAAACGAACTGGCCGAAACGTCGATTCCACACATTGCCCGCGTGATTGAATATGGCCTGTTGTCCGCTGTCAGTATGGCGATTGATGGGGCGCTGTTGGATCAACAGAACCAGATCCCCGCCGTGCGTCCAAAGTCCATTTTGTTCGGGATGCCAAACCAAGCAGGCACCGGGGCAACGCTGGCAAACATTATGGATGATCTGAAATATTTGTTAGGCCAAGCCGACGCACAAAAGATGATCGACCCGGTTCTAATCATGCACCCGGCGCGCGTCCGCGCCCTGCAAATGATCCGCGATGGTGAGGGTTTTGTTTTCCGTGATGAGATTGAACGAGGCGAGCTTTTCAGCCTGCCGTTGATCGTATCGAACAACGTCCCGTCTTCCGTGGTTTCGATTGTGGACGCCGACAAGTTTGCCGGGGCAACAGAGGTGCCGCAAATCGACGTTTCAAGCTCTGCAACTGTGGTTTTGGCCTCAGATGAAAACCCGGCCCCGGTCTATGGTACGGGTGACGATTCCATTGTTGGCGATGGTGACTCAATTCACATTGACGATGCCGCCGCCGCTGGTGCTGTCGCGCGCTCCACATTCCAGACGAATTGCCAAGCTCTGCGCGTGGTCGCGCCTGTGTCGTGGGGAATGCTGCGCGCGTCTGGCGTTGCGTACATGACCGGAACGGCATGGTGAGGGGGTGAGTGATGAGCAAACACCTTTCCACCGCCGCACCGGAACCGCGCCCGAACTATGCGCCTAACGTCGCTTGGAAGGAGTCCAGATGGTCGCCCGCTGGCTACCTGTTTCGATATGGCCGCGCCGATGGGTCCGCCTATCTGATGGTCACTGACAAAGCCGCCGGGGATTTGCTGATTTGTCAGGCCAGACAAGAGGGGCAAAGCATGGCCGTTGAATGGGTAATCGAACCGCCCGAGGCCGCGCGAAAGACGATCACGCAACACCTGAACGCACACTTTCAGGCAATGCTAGGGGGCCGCATCTGATGGAAACGCCGACCAAACCGAAACCCGCACCTGTGGCCGAGTCTCCGACTCTGATTGTCTCGCCGGATTACTGTATGCGCACCGGGCAACCGTCAGAGGATGCCGTTTGGCTTGGCGTCCAACGCGCGCACCGGGTAGGGCGATTATTCCGGGGCGATGGTCTGACACTGGCCGAGTCCGTGCTGCACCAAATCACCGAATTTGGCCTGCCCGATGAAACCCAAATCATTTGGCAGAACCTATTCAGCACCACGAAGGAAACGCTAGGCGCGATTCGCCGCCGATCTGCCGAGGTGCTAGACGAAAGGGCAAAGTCTGACGCGCTGAAACTCTACACGCCAAGTCACCCGAAACACCCCGCCCACACGGGCCGGGGAAGGCCCCCAAAGCGAAAGCGGAATTGACCGGAAACGCCGCAGACCCAACAAGGGGCGAAGCCGCCCGTGTGGCAGTCAAGTTCAATGCCGGTACGGCCCATTATGAAATTTTTGGTAGCTTCAATGGGAACTCAGTGTAGATGCAGCGACTTTCGACCAAAGCCGCTGCTGATCCGCTTTTTATCTGTGGTAAGCGTGCATTGCATATAAAGCTGCGATGAGCAGGTATGGAATCTTGGAAGCAGGGCATAAAAACAGCACGACATAACACATGGCAAGTGAGCCATAGATTAATTTATTCATTGTTGGGAATCCTTTAAATATATAGATTAAAATGCAACTTTTGTTGCTTTTCTATATAGC